>CAMQXY010000183.1 GCA_947039005.1 uncultured Photobacterium sp. | reverse complement strand
CTCAACCATATGTCGCATCTACCACCTCAATGCAGGGACTTTCAGTTTCAGCACTTGAGCGTGAGCTTGAAAAAGATGAAGATTTTACGGTTGCCGTTAATGAGCAAACGCAAAGTGTGATTGATGCTGCTGTAAATCAGCAACCTGTCGCACCACAACCTTACACGGCACCTGTAGCATCGTTTACACCTGCTGCTGTTGCGGTTGATACCTCAGAAGAGGGGTTAACAGACGAAGAAATCTTCCTAAAACGTATTCGTGATAAACAAAAAGAACAAGCACATCTTGCAGGGTTAGATAATCCGTTCTTAATGCAAACAGAACCTAATCTACCGGTTCCTACTTCACCAATGCCAACGTTAGATCTTTTACAACCAGCACGTAAAACGGTTGAGAAAGCATCGGAAGAAGAGTTGCAAGCAATCGCAACCTTGATTGAATCAAAACTTGCTGACTATAAAATCAAAGTACAAGTTAAAGGTATCTACCCTGGTCCTGTTATTACGCGTTATGAATTAGATCTTGCCCCTGGGGTAAAAGTAAGCCGTATTTCTGGTTTATCAAAAGATTTAGCCCGTGCGCTATCAACGACATCTGTACGTGTGGTTGAGGTTATTCCGGGTAAACCTTATATTGGTTTAGAGCTACCGAATAAAAGTCGTGAAACGGTATTTATGTCGGAAGTGATTGCCAGTGAGCAATTCCAAAATGTTGGCGGTGCATTGCCTATCGTATTAGGTAACGACATTGCAGGTGAAGCGGTTGTTGCTGATTTAAGTAAAATGCCGCACTTATTGGTTGCAGGTACTACAGGTTCAGGTAAATCTGTGGGTGTAAACGTGATGATTTTGAGCTTACTTTACAAATGTACGCCAGAAGAATGTCGTTTTATTATGATCGACCCGAAAATGTTGGAATTATCTATTTATGAAGGCATTCCACATCTATTAACGGAAGTGGTTACTGACATGAAAGATGCCGGTAATGCACTACGCTGGTGTGTTGGTGAAATGGAGCGTCGTTATAAGTTAATGGCAAAGTGCGGTGTACGTAGCCTTGCCGGTTATAACGCTAAACTAGAAGAAGCAGCAGCGGCGGGACACCCAATCCATGATCCATTATGGAAGGCGGGTGACACCATGGACGAATATCCACCGTTATTGGAAAAAATGCCAAGTATTGTGGTTATCGTCGATGAATTTGCTGATTTGATGATGGTTGTAGGTAAGAAAGTGGAAGAGCTGATTGCACGTTTAGCCCAAAAGGCACGTGCGGCAGGCATTCACTTAGTATTAGCTACCCAGCGTCCATCGGTTGATGTTATTACGGGCTTAATTAAAGCCAATATTCCAACGCGAATGGCGTTTACGGTATCAACCAAAACAGACTCACGAACCATCCTCGATCAAGGTGGCGCTGAAACCTTGCTTGGTATGGGTGATATGCTGTACTTACCGTCAGGTCAAAGTCATACCATTCGTGTTCATGGTGCATTTGCTTCTGATGATGACGTACATAATGTGGTTAATGATTGGAAAGCACGTGGTCGACCTCAATATATAGAAAATATTATTGATTCAAACCAAGGTGCTGATGGTTTACTGCCTGGTGAAGCACCGTCAGGTGATGATGATTTAGATCAGTTATTTGATGAAGTGGCTGCCTTTGTGGCAGAAACGCGTCGTGCTTCTATTTCTGGCGTACAACGTCGATTTAAGATCGGTTATAACCGCGCCGCACGTATTGTGGATCAATTGCAAGCACATGGTATTGTGAGTGCGCCAGGACATAATGCGAACCGTGAAGTGCTAGCGCCACCGCCAGTACAACATCACGATTAATAACTAGCGAGACATCACCACTCACTCGCTGTTAAAGCGCTAAAGTGAAAATAAAAACCGCTGTGATAGTGATTATCACAGCGGTTTAATACCAAAGAGGTTAGCGAATATGATGAAGAAACTCGTAATGAGCATGTTAGTTGCCGCACCAATGTTGGTTGCGTCAAGTGCATGGGCTGCAACGCCGCAACAAGCACTAAGTAGCCGTCTCGATAAAGTGAATGCATTTAGCGCTAACTTTACTCAAAAAGTCACCAGCCCTGATGGCGAAGTTTTAGTGAATGGTACTGGTGATTTATCGATTAAACGTCCTAATTTATTCCGTTGGAAAACTGAAACACCTGATGAAAGCCTATTGGTTTCAGACGGTAAAACAGTGTGGTATTACAGCCCGTTTGTTGAGCAAGTAACGGCAATGTGGCTTAAAGATGCCACTGAGCAAACGCCATTTGTATTATTAACCCGTAATAGTGCCAGTGATTGGACGAAATATAATGTTGCTCAGTTAGTGGATACTTTTACGTTAACGCCTAAAGATAAAACTTCATCAATGGATAAGTTCGTTGTGACGGTATCAAAAGCAGGTGATGTACGTAATTTTTCTGTGGTAGAAACTGACGGTCAACGTAGCCAATACATATTGACTGATTTTAAGAAAACGACACCAGCGGCAAGTTTATTTACCTTTACACCACCTAAAGGTGTGGAGTTAGATGACCAGCGTAACTAATTGTTATTATATTTAATTATTATGAGAAGGTGGCGAATGAGCCACCTTTTTCTGTCTTAGGGGAGTCATTATATTGAGTAATTTCAGCCTAGATTTTTCCTCAGATTTTAGACCCTTGGCGGCAAGAATGCGGCCACGTACGGTAGAGGAATACATTGGACAACAGCATATTCTTGGCGAAGGTAAGCCACTACGTCGAGCATTAAAAGCCGGTCAGTTGCATTCGATGATTTTGTGGGGACCACCAGGTACAGGTAAAACAACCTTAGCCGAAGTCGCTGCAAATTATGCCAATGCTGAAGTTGAGCGTGTATCAGCGGTAACATCGGGCATTAAAGATATTCGTGCGGCAATAGATAAAGCACGTGATAATAAAATGGCAGGTAGACGCACTATTTTATTTGTTGATGAAGTCCATCGGTTTAATAAAAGTCAGCAAGATGCGTTTTTGCCGCATATTGAAGATGGTACGGTAACCTTTATTGGTGCTACCACTGAAAATCCTTCGTTTGAGCTTAACAATGCACTGTTATCACGAGCGCGAGTGTATAAATTAAAATCCCTTGAAGATGATGAAATTCTTGAAGTGATCGAACAAGCCCTAACAGATAAAGAACGCGGCATTAGCGAAACCAATTTTGTGTTTGTTGGTGAAGTAAAACAACAATTAGCGCAGTTTGTTCGTGGTGATGCACGGATGTCATTGAATTATCTCGAACAGCTAATAGATATGGCTGAAGAAGATAAGCAAGGCATCAAGCAAATTACGGTTGAATTGTTGGCAGAAGTCACTGGTGAAAAAGTCGCTCGGTTTGATAACAAAGGCGACCTTTGGTACGACATGATTTCAGCGGTGCATAAATCGATTCGTGGCTCAAATCCTGATGGTGCATTGTATTGGTTTGCAAGAATGCTCCAAGCGGGCTGTGATCCACTTTATATTGCTCGCAGACTATTAGCGATAGCCTCTGAAGACATTGGTAACGCTGATCCACGTGCGATGCAGGTTGCGGTGTCGGCATGGGATTGTTATACCCGCGTGGGTGCGTACGAAGGTGAGCGTGCTATTGCTCAAGCGATTGTTTATTTAGCCTGTGCTGCAAAAAGTAATGCGGTGTATGTCGCGTTTAATCTTGCTAAAGCCGATGCGCGTGAATTTCCTGATTTTGAAGTACCGCCACATTTGCGGAATGCGCCAACCAAACTGATGAAAGAGTTAGGGTATGGTGAAGGCTATCGTTATGCCCATGATGAACCTGGAGCTTATGCGCCGGGCGAGGTGTATTTACCCCGTGAAATTCGTGATCGGGTTTATTATCAGCCCTCAAAACGAGGCTTAGAGATAAAAATATCAGAAAAGTTGGATTATCTTGCTTCTTTAGATGCAAAAAGCCCGCTAAAGCGCTACCAATAATAAGGCTTTTTGGGTATCGTTAAGTGATTGGCAACAATTCGTTATGGTTGCCTCCCAACTACAACTATTTTAATAAGAAATGCCTAAATAACGTGCATTTCAGACTATTAAGAGCACAGGATTAGCATGCTAGATTCTAAATTACTTCGAACTGAGCTGGATGAAACAGCTGCAAAACTCGCGCGTCGTGGTTTTAACCTTGATGTAGAAACTTTACGCAACTTAGAAGAGCAACGTAAATCTCTTCAAGTAAAAACAGAAGAGCTACAGGCACAGCGTAACTCGCGATCGAAGTCGATTGGTCAGGCAAAAGCGAAAGGTGATCACGCTGAAGCTGAACGCATTATGGCTGAAGTCGGCAACCTAGGTTCTGAGCTTGATGAAGCGAAGAAAGCATTAGTTGAGCTTCAAGGTCAGCTTGATACTATCACTCAAATGTTACCTAACATTGCTGATGATTCAGTACCAACAGGTAAAGATGAGTCAGAGAACGTGGAAGTATTACGTTGGGGTCAGCCAAAAGCTTACGACTTCGAAGTAAAAGATCACGTAGATCTTGGTGAAATGGCTGGTGGCCTAGATTTCGCAAGTGCCGTTAAAATCACTGGTGCACGTTTCATCGTAATGAAAGGTCAATTTGCTCGTCTACACCGCGCAATCGCACAGTTTATGCTAGATCTTCACACTGAAGAACACGGTTATACTGAAATGTATGTACCGTACCTAGTAAACGCAGATAGCTTGTTTGGTACAGGTCAATTGCCTAAGTTCGGCGAAGATCTATTCCACACTCAACCGCTAACTGAAAAAGTGAATGATGAAGAGCCTCGCGTACTTTCATTAATTCCAACAGCAGAAGTGCCTGTTACTAACATGATGCGTGACACCATTACTGATGAAGCAGATTTGCCAATCAAGATGACTGCACACACACCATGTTTCCGTTCAGAAGCCGGTTCTTACGGTCGTGATACACGCGGTCTTATCCGTATGCACCAGTTCGACAAAGTTGAACTAGTACAGATCACTCGTCCTGAAGATTCAATGGCTGCACTTGAAGAACTAACAGGTCATGCTGAGAAAGTGCTACAACTTCTAGAACTTCCATACCGTAAAGTTATACTTTGTACGGGCGATATGGGCTTTGGTTCTTGCAAAACTTACGACTTAGAAGTGTGGGTTCCTGCTCAAGAAACTTACCGTGAGATTTCTTCATGTTCAAACATGTGGGATTTCCAAGCGCGTCGTATGCAAGCGCGTTTCCGTCGTAAAGGCGAGAAGAAGCCTGAGCTACTACACACACTAAACGGTTCTGGTTTAGCGGTTGGTCGTACTATGGTTGCTATTCTTGAGAATAACCAAGAAGCAGATGGTCGTATCATGATCCCTGAAGTGCTACGTAAGTACATGCGTAACGCAACGCACATCGGTTAATCATTGATGTAGCGATAAGCATTAAATTAAAGAACCCAGCTATTATAAGCTGGGTTTTTTTTCGTCTGAAG
>CAMQXY010000182.1 GCA_947039005.1 uncultured Photobacterium sp. | reverse complement strand
TTTTATTTTTTCAGAAATACTGTCAATCGATGTCATTTGAGCCCTCCAACTTTGCCTGTTCGACAAAAAGAAAATAAACAAAAACACAGCACCACGAATTGCCACATCGACACCATCGTGTTGAAATTATTGTATTTTAATAACGCGATGAAATCACCTGCAAGCTCTAGCACTTATGGTGAGGTTATTATTAACCAAAGCTATAAATTGGCGATTTTTTATTATATTGAGCTGCTGAGAACCCTCTATAACCAAGAGACTTGAAGATGCATATAGGGAGCAAGTAAGCCAAAAACCTCACATCGTCAAAGGCGACGACTAAATGTAGAGAGTGAATATAAGAAGTAGCCCAAAAAAGAATCACTGAAGGCACAATTGATACACCTGCAACTTTCCCTGTCATCTTGATGCGTCATGAGGTAAGTAAGTGAGAAATTCATTCCTGATGAACTTGTCACTCACTTAGCGCTACATGATTCTTTAAGTAACTGATGTTACGCAAGAGCCTTTTGTTGCATGTAATACCCAAATAACCTGAAGATGCGGTTTTAGTGAGAATTAATAATTAATGGGTTTCTAGGCAAGGCGGCATTTTGATGCTTTCGTGGGCTAAAGTGAAAAAGGCGAACACAGCATAGAAGACCAGTAAACGCCCCCTTCGGGAAGCGCCCAAAACGCCCACTTCGGTCTCAAATGATCTTAAAATAGAATGGCTTATTCTTACGTGCATTTTTCTTGAATTGAACCTTTTGGACGCTTCTAAAATCGAGCATCTTCACGGTGTTTGGGTATATCCCCATCTTCATAAATAACTGAGCACTCTTACGGGTTAAACCTTGGCATTTCCGTGTTGCACTTATTACTTGGAAGCTGCAATGTTAGCACTGCGAGCACCGGCAATTTTCGCCTTGAACTGCCGAATTGACCATCGCCGTTGTCTGAAAGTATCTTTACTGCTATTGGTATAAAAAAGAGTTCGCGAGCCTGCCGCCCCGTGAACTCTTTATTTGTTTTACCAATCAATACCGCCGTTTGTGCGCTGTTTAAGGCGTCGTTTCCTTCACGCATGAGACGGAATATAGATCAGTTGCACTCACCGATGTCGCGTGGCGATTATGCATATTGACAACATAATATTTATCGTCTTTTTTTGAACTCCAGTAATGGCGCATCATGTGCCAATCATAAGCGGTATATATATTCGACCCATAGGTCCGCTGCTCATTGGTAAATCGAACCAGTAACCCCAGCTCAGCACTTGTCGGTAGACGCTTTCCTTTTTGTACACAAAATACTTCCGCGTTTTTATATGAAACGACAGCAACCGTTCGGCCTGTTAGTGCGCCTTTTCCGTTAGAGATCAAAGCCTCTTCATTTACAAAATCGTATTGATTCGCGGGGCAATCAAAGGTCAACTTCCCCTTGCCATATGGCATCGTAATGGTCGGTATTTTGCAGGTTTGGTTTGTATAATCTTCGACCGCGACAACGGTGATTTTTATGGGTTCAGATGCACTGATCCCTTGATATCGCGCCTTGACATTGCTAATACCGGGCGCTCTTGCAGTAATGCGCCCGGTTCGATTGACGACGGCATGCTCAGAGTTGCTGTCTTCTGACCAAAAGGTATTGTTGGTGGTGCTCACATGACTTGCAGTGCCATCACTCATAATGGCAAAGGCTTGCACATCAAAGACGGTGCCAGACGTGACAATTGCATCATGCTCTTCAACTATCTTTCTGATCTCCAAGCTGTTTATCACCGCACTGGTGGTATTTACCATGATAGTGCCGGTAACGAGAGAAGTATCAGGATTATTGTTTTTCGCTTTACTGGCGGTAATGATGATGCCGTTTTGCGGGTTTATCGCGCTAGCAATACCTTTGTTATCAATGGTTAAATTATTAGAATCAGTACTCCAAGAAAGACCAGGGTCTTCGGTAAGATCAATCACATCCTCATTAGAATATGTACCTAATGCAATAAACGATTGGCTGTTGCCTTTACCGATATTTTTATTCTCATCAGAGCCAACAACTTCCACTGAAATAGACTTTAAAGTGGAATCTAAAACGGTGACAGTGGCCTTTTTCGATTCCCCTTCAAAGCTGACCTTGATGGTCACTTTCTCATTTGTCAATTTATGCACGGTGACCATTCCATCAATCACAGTGGCAAGCGATGGGTCGCTGCTGCTCCAGTTAGCTTGATAGGTAATATCTTGATTTGTACCATCGTTATAAATGCCATAAGCTTTAAATTGGCTGCTGGTATGGAAAATAATCTCTTTGTCGGTGGGGGTAAGATAAATATCAGTAATATAGGCAGGAGTGACAGTGAGTTTTGCCATATTACTGGTGACGTTATCTAATCTGGCAGTGATATCGGAACTCCCCACCGCAGCAGCTGTCACTAGAGCCTCCGTGAGTAAAATAGCCGTCTCCGTCTTTGTTATGGCGGCTTTTTCAGAGAATGTTTTGCTTTGAACCACCGTTGCAACCTGAGTATCGCTGCTTGCCCAGCTCGCTTGTGAGGTAATATCTTGAGTGGTGAAGTCGGAATAAATGCCTGTCGCCACGTAAGCCAATGTTGTGCCTTTAGCCATGCTGCTCACCGAAGGAGTCACTTGGATCTCACTAAGAGTAATATCTTCAACGGTTAATGTGGCTTGATTGCTCTTAATGGTAAGGTAGCAGGCGTTGATGTTGACGACACCCGCCCTCACCGCTTCGACTTCTCCTGCGTAAATCGTGGCAATTGCTGAGCTACTGCTGCTCCAATTGACTAATTCGGTAACGTCTTCATTACTGCCGCCATTATAAAATGCCGTGGCGGTATATTGACGGGTCATGCCGACAGGCAATCTTGAGTGGGCGGGGGTAATTTGTAATTTGACTAATTTTTTATCACTCACAATCAGATTGGCACTTTGTTTTTCCTTATTAAGTAATACGTTTACCGTGGTTGCGCCTTTGCTTAACCCTGTAGCTGATGCATTGGCTAAAGACGCAATCTCTGTGCTACCCGAGCTCCATGCCACCAAATGTGACACGTCTTGCGTGGTGGTGATTTCGCCTTCTTGAAAGGTCGCCTGCGCGACATAATCGACTATCCCGCTGATAGGTACAGTTTCAAGTGCAGGAGTAATTTGCAACGCGGTAATGGTGGGTTCAATCACCCTGATCTGCACTTTATTCCCGACAATGCCATTAAAAACCGCATAAATATCGGTTTTACCTGCTGAAATTGCAGCAATATGACCGGCGGTGATGTAAGCCACATCGGGTTCGGTGGTATGCCAGGTGACTTTATCGCTAAGATCTAATGTTTCACCATCATCGTAGATCGCGGTTGCAATAAGCTCTGCTTGAGTGCCTTTTGCAAGCTCAGTCAATGGCGGGGTGATCTGCAATGACAACAACTGATGCGCACTCACCGTTAAGCTTGAAATATTACTGCTTTTCCCTTGGTAATGCGCACTGATTTGGGTTTTACCCACATTGGCCGCTTTGGCATAAGAGGCAACCACATTGCTCACCTCAGGTTGGCTGCTTTTCCATAACACATGGCGGCTGATGTCATCGGTTGAGCCATCATCATAAATGGCTTTCACCTTGTAAAATAACTCGTCACCCACATTTAACATCGGCTTGCTTGGGGTGATTTGTAATGCCTCTAATTTTGCATTCGTGACGCTGAGGGTGGCAGAGCTGTCTTTGCCAAGAAATTGCGCGCTGATAGTCGATGACCCCATCGATAAGGTTTCAGCATCGCCCCCGTTCATTATTGCTACCGACTGGGCGCTGCTTTTCCATATGGCGTGCTTGGTTACGTCTTGAATGGTGCCATCCGAATAGGTTGCGATGGCGGTAAATTGGCGCTGGCTGTGCGCCGCTGTTGACGCTGTAAGAGGGGTAACGCTTAATGATGTTATCGTTGCCTCAGTAACAGTAAACGCCAAGGTGTTACTTCTGTTTTCAGCTCGCGTGGTGTCGCTGCCATTAAAAAGAGTTGCATGTAGGTTGGTATGGCCCTGCGCTTGCATTTGCGCTGTAGTCTTGTTATTAACATGAATAATGCCATTCGTCTCCGTCACCCAATCAACAAGATTGGTGACATTAAAGCTGGTGTGATCCGCGTACGTGGCAATGGCGTTAAGGCTTTGTTTTGCGCCAACAGGCAATTTATGATTAAGCGTGCCGATGGGATGATCATCTTCATTGGTATTTATTTGCAACACTAAAAGCGGTTCATCTTTGACTATCAATTCAATTTTATTGCTCATGCGCGGGGAGGCTAATGTTGACTTTGAATCGACATCGTTCGTTGAACTTAAGCCTTTAGTTTCGTTTGGCGCAAGCTGCACATGGATAGTGGCGATACCTTTATTTTGGCCTATCACTTGACCATTTTTAATCATGGCCACGTCGTAGTTGGAGGTGTGCCAAGTGACTTGGTCTGTCACATTTTTATACTGCCCATCCACTTCTTCAACTGCCATAAACTGAAACGGTAAACCGACTTGCGTCAAGGTATCAGAGCTGCCATCCACTTGACTCATCGGGATGATAGTTAACTTGCTGTCATAAAGAGGTGAGTCGGTAACTATGGTGGGATTAATATCACAAGCGGTTAGAATTAACGCAAACAAAGATAATATACAGATCTGCCATGCTACAAATGATGTTCTAAGTTGGTTTGCTAAATGCATATCTATCCCTTAACGATGAATACGACGTATTTGAATCAATGCGCAATTTAGTTCAATAGCCCTCGATAAACGGCTTGATTTTTGATAACTTTCGTGAGTGAGTTGTTAAATTATATTTTTAGATCAATGTCTTAGATAGAAAATAGACCAAGAGAAAGAGAGGCGAGACGCATTGAACGTGATGCTAATCGAAGGTTTTATTTTTCAGCCATTAATCTCGAAAACGTGCGGATTTAACGTGGGTGATTCGATGAACGCTCCCAATACGGCGTTGTGGGATAACCAGACACCCATTAATGGATAACCAGACACCCATAATTAATGCCTTCATTTACAAGGTTCATTTTGAACAGCAACTCGCAATTGAAAGTGCCGCTGACGGCACTTTTCTTGATGACATCGTCGCGGTGATACTGATATAAATTGATTCAAATATGAACGAAAACTCATCGCGGCCAGCTTAGTGAAGCCGTTTTATTTCGAAAGGTTTTAATGTGGGTGTCTTGTTAAACACGGCTTTGTTAAACACGAAGCTTAAAAACGGAATGGGTTCCTGTTAATGGATATAGGAAAATGGAGGACGCAGCAAAAGATGTGAGCCAATATTTGATGGGTTATTACAATTGGCGACGCCCTCATAAATACAATGAAGGCATACCGCCTGCAATAGCTGAAAAACAAACTAATTTTATGTCCGGAAATAGTTGACCACTACAGTTGTTAATCACTGATGTTACGCAGCTCACTTTCTGGCAGTATTAAGAAATGAAAAAAGATAA
>CAMQXY010000181.1 GCA_947039005.1 uncultured Photobacterium sp. | reverse complement strand
TTCCAACTGTAGTTCAACAAGACCCACAGAACATTTAATTTTTTTTATCTGCCTGCATTTTTTCAACTTCTTCGATGAAGTTTTTAGGCGGCGGTGTCCAACCACGTTCAGATTTGGTATGTTTATCAGTACGTTCTTGCTTCATTGCCTCGCCTAGTGTTTGTTCTAACTGCATAAACAATTCCACATAAGAAGCATTAAAGTGATCTTCTTCAGTACTATCGCGCCACGTTTGGTACAACAATTCTTTACTCTTCGCTTCCGTTTCAACAAACATCGCTTTTTGTTGTTCAGCTCTGAATGGATGTACACCTAGCTCTTTTAAGGCTTGCGCCCCCATAGCTAACGCTGAACGGTAGGTTTCACTGATCACATAATCAGCACCAGCACAACGCAATGAATAATGATGACCTCTATCGTAAGCACGGGCTAACACACGTACATGCGGATAAGTTTGCTTAATATAATGCACCAACTCTGTCGCACGCTCTTGATCATCAATCGCTACCACAAACACTTTGGCATCTTCTATCCCAGCGGTATGTAATAGATCATGACGGGTTGCATCACCAAAAAAGCTTTTGATGTCTATTTGGCGCATATTATCAATTTGGGTTACTGAGTGATCGAGTACCACTGTTTGCATGCCATTAGACGTTAATAAACGATTCACAATCTGACCAAAACGCCCGATACCAGCAATGATCACTTTACCTTGTTCGTCTATTTCATCCGCTTCACGTTCATTTTTAGCCGCACTGAATCGCGGTAAAATAACTTTATCAAACAAAATAAATAACCCAGGGGTTAAGAACATCGACAATGCCACTACTAGTGATAGTGTTTGACCTAATTCAGCCGGCAATACATTATTTTGGACGGTGTAATTCAATAATACAAAACCAAACTCACCCGCCTGTGCCAAGCTCAACGCAAATAACCATCGGTCACTGCCTTTTACTTTAAACACAAACGCTAAAATTAATAATACCAAGGCTTTGATCAGCATAACGCCAAGGGTTAACCCAATAATGGTGCCAAATTGATCAAATAAGATACTGAAGTTGATACCTGCGCCAACGGTGATAAAGAACAACCCGAGCAATAGCCCTTTAAATGGCTCAATATTCGATTCTAGTTCATGGCGGAATTCACTGTTAGCCAGTACCACACCCGCAAGGAACGTACCTAATGCTGGTGATAAACCAATTAAGCTCATTAACGCCGCAATACCAATCACCAACATTAACGCAGTTGCGGTGAAAATTTCACGTAAACCCGATGCGGCAACAAAGCGGAACAATGGACGGCTTAGATAATGTCCACCAACAACCACCCCCGCAATCGCTAGGATCACCACAATGGCGTAACCCCAACCGGGCAAACCTGCCACTAAACTGAGATCTTCATGATGTTCAGCCGCTGCGGTCACCGTTGATTGGGCTTTTTCCACCAATCCCGGTAAGGCAAGTAACGGAATCAATGCCAACATCGGAATAACGGCGATATCTTGAAACAGCAGCACTGAAAACGCACTTTTACCGCCTTCGGTTTTACTTAATCCTTTTTCAGTAAAGGTTTGTAATACAATCGCGGTTGATGACAATGAAAAAATAAGACCTATCGCTAACGAATATGTCCAACCAACACCTAATGCAATTGCAATTCCCATCACAACAGCGGCAGTCACAACAACTTGTAAACCACCTAGACCTAATAAACGATGGCGCATTCCCCACAGCATTTTAGGCTCTAGCTCTAGGCCAACAATAAATAACATCATTACTACCCCAAACTCAGCAAAGTGCTGAATCGTGGTAGTTTCACTGCCGACTAATCCAATCACAGGACCAATGACAACACCTGCAATTAAATACCCTAATACCGATCCTAACCCAAACCGTTTAGCGATTGGTACTGCAATAACAGCCGCCACTAAATAGATAAATGCTTGTAAAAATATTCCCGTCATGGCTACCTCGTGATCACATTATCAAGACTATGATTTAATTTTGATAATTTACTCGCGATCTCATAGTTGAATTTGTTATCTGCAATGGCGATTAATACTCGACGCCAATTCTCTAAATGTTTACTAACACGTTGTTCTTCTGTCGCAGCGCCCGCACCAAATAACGCAAACGGAGCCAAAAATTCCATTCCGGTTAACTCTGCCATTTGCTCTAAAGGTTGTAATAACTGTCGAATGGTAAAATGGTTAAACCCTTCTTTACGGTAACTCGATTCAGAACCACCAGCAGTAAGCGCACAAAGGAATTTTTTACCTACTAACTCAGTGCCTTCACTGCCGTAAGCAAAGCCATATTCCAACACTAAATCTTGCCATTCTTTTAATAACGACGGGGTGGAATACCAATATAATGGGAACATAAACACAATCACATCATGATCACGTAAACGTTGTTGCTCTTTATCGATATCAATACGGAAACTAGGATATTCAGCATATAAATCCACGGCTGTAACGTGGCTAAAACCTTTAGATGCATTAAAAAGTGGCACATTGATTTCAGAGCGATTTTGCGATGGATGCGCAAATAGAATCAGAACTTTTTTTTGAGGATCAGACATTGTTTTCCTTATTATTGTCGTCTTATCTTTATTATAAATAATACGCTAACAAAACAATCTTTTATAAAAAATTGCCGTGTTCACACATCATCAATACTATCTAGACATATTACCGAATAAATCCAGCATTTTCATGAATTTTACTTGGGGGAAAGCCAAAATAACGTTTAAATTCACGGCTAAATTGAGCAGGGCTCTCATAGCCAACCTGCCCAGCAGCAATATTAGCAGCCATACCTTGTTGTAACATTAACGTCTTAGCATTATTTAAACGTATTTTCTTAATATATTGCATCGGTGGATCAGTCACGACTTGCTTAAATACTTTATGAAAAACAGACACACTCATACCAGCCATTACAGCTAACTCATGTACCTGTAATTTAGTATCATAATGCAATTGTACATAATCAATAACGGCTGAAATTTTTGATAATGCACTATCTTGTTCACAGTATTGTGCTAATAAATAACCTTGCTCACCCTGTAGTAAATAATAAAACAACTGCCGAATTAATGACGGTCCAATAACTGCCGCATCAAGAGGATCGTGCAATACTTCTAATAATTGCTCAACACTGCGGTACATACGATCGGTCATCTTTGTCGTCGCTACCCCACAACTGCCCTCATAATTAAATCGACGTTGTTGTTGTGCTTCAATCATTGTTACCAACTGGCGGATAACGGTTAAATCAAAATCAATATTAATACCAATTAATGGCTGCTGTTGTGAGGCAAAGGTTTCACACACAATGGGATAAGGTGTTGTTACCAATAAACACTGTTGCGGATCATAATTAAATTGATATTGGTTTAAATGGCCGATTTTGTGGCCTTGAATAATAATAACAATACCTTGCTCATACATTTGTGGGCTGTGTTTATGGTAACTATCAATCCGAAATAAACGCACTCCAGCAAGATTGGTATCCACACGAGCTGATTTATGCGCCAACCCAGAATACTGACACAATGACGTTGCGAGCGTCATTAATTGGGTCGGTATTAATGGCGATTGATTAACAGTTATATCTGGTGCGTTCTCTATATTCACGATTATCTATCCATAACTGATTTTAGTTACCTTAGCAGACCTCAATCACAAAGCAATCACAACCAACACTAATAAAAGAGGAATAGGCAAGTATTAAAGAGGATTATGTATTAAGTAAAGCATCATTATCACCTAGACTGTTGGTATCAAAGGTACACAGTATCTGATAACAAAATCATTATAATAATCAGCTTCAGTTTGCTGTACGAGGAAAATAAAATGAACAAATTTACTTATCAAAGCCCAACAAAAATTCATTTTGGTGAAGGTCAAATTGCTGAAATTGCTAATGACATTCCTAAAGATAAGAAAATCTTAGTCGTTTACGGTGGCGGTTCAATCAAAACCAATGGTGTGTATGAGCAAGTTACCGCAGCACTGACTGGTTTTAATTGGGGCGAGTTTTCTGGCGTAGAGTCAAACCCACAATATGACACCTTAATGCAAGCAGTTGCCAAAGTGAAAGCGGAAGGCTACGATTTCCTATTAGCTGTTGGCGGTGGTTCAGTGGTTGATGGTACTAAATTCATTGCCGCAGCTGCATGTTATGAAGGCGCTGATCCATGGGAAATTCTACATGACCAAGCACCCGTTATTACTGCACTACCTATTGGGTGTGTATTAACACTGCCAGCAACAGGCTCTGAAACTAACGGTGGTTCTGTGGTTTCTCGTGGTAAAGATAAGTTGTTCTTTGGCTCACCACTGGTGAAACCAACCTTTGCTATCTTAGATCCACAAACCACTTTAAGCCTATCACCTCGCCAAGTGTCTAACGGTGTGGTGGATGCTTTTGTTCACACCATGGAGCAATACTTAACTTTCCCTGTGAATGCTAAAGTCCAAGATCGTTTTGCGGAAGGTCTATTACTAACGCTTATCGAAGAAGGTCCGAAAGCACTAGCAACCCCAGATGATATTGCAGTTCGTGCCAATATCATGTGGTCTGCAACTCAAGCATTGAATGGCTTAATTGGTGTCGGTGTTCCACAAGATTGGACAACACATATGATTGGCCATGAGCTTACTGGTAACTACAGTATTGATCATGCGCGTACATTAAGTATTGTGCTACCTGCAGTCATGCAAGTGTGTCGTAAAGAGAAACAAGCAAAATTAGTTCAATATGCAGAGCGCGTATTTGGTATTACTACCGGCACAACTGACGAGCGTATTGATGCTGCTATTGCGCGCACCATTGCCTTCTTTAAAGAGATGGATGTCCCAACCTCATTGGCTGATGTTGAACTAGGCGCTGCTGATATTGATGTACTAATTGCCAGCCTTGAAAAACACGGTAGAACAGCATTAGGCGAACACGGCAAATTAACCATTGCTGATAGCCGCAAGATTTTAGAGACTGCGTTGTAATTTCAAATAGCTTATAGCACACGATTAAATAATTTTAGAGGCTAGGTATTTTATAATATCTAGCCTTTTTTTATAGCGTGTAGTTTATAATTGGAATTATCTGGTCTTAAACAGAAAACCTAACCTTGGGCTAAAAATACCTACCCTTATAATCGCGACTGACGACTATAGTTACATGCATATGCGATGCCTTGAACCTGATCTGTCGCTACACCATAGTTATTTGAAGTCATGATCACAGCATTTGCCCCTTGAGCAAAAGCCGCCTCTTTAAGATAAATATGGGATGCTCTTTTTCTGCCTAAAGATGAATGCAACGTAACATCATAAGTCTCTTCTACTGTATTAAGAATAACGCAGTCAGCAAAATTTCCCATTTGTTCAATTGATTCATATTCAGTCACTTTAGCTGACATTTCTGTCGGTGCAGTAGAGCAACCAAATAGCAATGATGTGCCAATAAGTACAATAACTTTAGGGTAAACCATACTATTCTCCAGATTCCAAATCGACTAATCAGAATAGCATACCATATAAATATCC
>CAMQXY010000180.1 GCA_947039005.1 uncultured Photobacterium sp. | reverse complement strand
GGTACAGGTGGCCAAACTGGCGTTTACTACATTGCTGGACAATCTATTTGTCGCTTTGTAAACCGTACTACCGATACCCATCAAATAAAATGTAATGCGCCCACCAGTGGTGGTGGTGTTGCGAATGTAAACGGCCTCCGCAGCCTCGAATATAACTTTGGAATCATGCAGTCTGATCATCAGTTTAAAGCCCTTAACGGCTTAGCCCCTTTTCAAGATCATGGCAAAATGACGGATATTCGTGCGGTATTTTCTTTGCAAAGTGAAGTATTTACGATTCTTGCTCGTGAAGATTCAGGGATTCACTCTTTTGAAGATTTAAAAAACAAACGGGTTAACCTAGGTAATCCAGGATCAGGACAGCGTGATACTTTTGAGCAGATTTTAGCAGTCAAAAATTGGAATAGTGATGTGTTTAGTTTGGTTTCTGATCTCAAACCAGCAGAACAAGCCCCAGCGATGAGTGATAATAAAATAGATGCGATGAGCTATTTTGTTGGTCACCCTAATGGTGCCATTCAAGAAGCCTCTACGACTACAGATACCCGTTTAATCCCTGTTACTGGCCCTGAGATTGATGCGCTATTAAAAGAAAAAAGCTATTTCACTAAAGCAATTATTCCTGGTGGCATGTACCGCGGCAACCCAAATGATACCGTGTCTATTGGCGGCAAAGCGGTGTTATCAACTAATGCAGATACCGATCCTGAAATGGTGTATCAGTTAGTAAAATCAGTCTTTACCAATATTGATCGTTTCAAACGCTTACACCCTGCTTTTGCTGAATTAAAAGAAACTGACATGATAAAAACAGGCTTAACAGCACCACTGCACGATGGGGCAATTCGCTACTACAAAGAACGTGGCTGGATGTAAATTTCACCGCCAAGCGAGATAACCACTTATCTCGCTTCCCCTTCTTTTTACTAATGAAAATACACAGCATGTCATTGCTTTAATAATGTTTTCTGTTTTCATTAGTGTTAACGAGTAAGTGAATACTTATGGCTCAACAAAATATAATACCTGATAATCCTCTTTCAACAGAAAGCTTAATAGCCAAAGATGTTGGGGCACGTTTACCGACGGGGATCATGGCAAAAGTTATTACTTTTCTTGCTCTGTCATGGTCACTGTTTCAATTATGGATCGCATCCCCGCTGCCTTTTATTATTGGGATTGGGGTTTTTAATGACACCGAAACTCGCGCTATTCATTTAGCCTTTGCGCTTATTCTCGCTTTTTTAGTTTTTCCTGCACGCCACTCTTCAGCTACGGATCGTGTCCCCTATAGTGATATAGCATTAGGGATGATTGCAGCGGCAACCTCATTGTATTTGTTTGTCATGTACAATGAGTTAGCCCAACGCCCAGGCAGCTTAACGCAATTCGATTTAGTGATTGCTTGTATCGGTTTACCATTATTACTAGAAGCCGCACGACGAGTCTTAGGTCCTGCCTTACCGCTTATTGCACTAGGCTTTATTGGTTATAGTTTTGCAGGTCCTTGGATGCCGGGGCTACTCGCCCATCGCGGGGTACAATTTTCATCATTAGCCAACCATCAGTGGATCACCACTGAAGGCGTATTTGGAATCGCACTTGGGGTATCCACCAGCTTTGTATTTTTATTTGTGCTGTTTGGTGCTTTGCTTGAACGAGCAGGTGCTGGGCATTATTTTATTCAGTTAGCGTTTAGTTTATTAGGTCACCTTCGCGGCGGTCCGGCAAAAGCAGCCGTGGTTGCATCGGGGTTAACAGGCTTAATTTCAGGATCATCGATTGCTAACGTTGTTACAACGGGTACTTTTACCATTCCAATGATGCGTAAAGTCGGGTTTAGCAAAGAAAAAGCCGGTGCAATAGAAGTTGCCTCTTCAGTAAACGGACAGATTATGCCACCCGTTATGGGCGCGGCGGCTTTTTTGATGGTCGAATATGTCGGCATTCCTTATATCGATATTATTAAGCATGCGTTTTTACCTGCGGCTATTTCATACATAACTCTGCTTTATATTGTTCACTTAGAAGCATTAAAACTCGGCATGACAGCAATTGAGCCTAAGCACCATAAACCATGGTTAGTACGCTTAACCAGTTTTAGCTTTGGTTGCCTGTTAATCAGTGGCTTTTCGTTAGCTATCTATTATGGTTTAGGATGGATCAAACCATTATTAGGTGATTATGCCGCTTATGCCATTGGTGGATTACTCATCGCGGTCTATATCGGCTTACTCAAAGTAGCAGCTACCCATCCTCCATTACCTGTAGATGATCCCAACGCACCATTAAATGAATTACCAGAAACACGCAGCGTCTTACTTGCAGGCTTACATTTTATTCTGCCTGTAGTGGTCTTAGTGTGGTGTTTAATGGTCGAGCGTTTATCTCCGGGACTATCTGCTTTTTGGGGGTCGGTAATGCTGGTTGGTATTATAGTGACTCAACGACCATTACTGAGTTTATTGCGAAAAGACGGTTATCATTATGGTAATTTTGTCGATGGAAAAAACGATCTTATTGAAGCCTTAATTGCAGGCTCCCGCAATATGATTGGGATAGGCATAGCTACTGCAACTGCGGGTATTATTGTTGGTGCAGTATCTCAAACTGGCGTTGGCTTAATTCTGGCAGATCTGGTTGAAATGCTATCAATGGGGAATTTAATGCTGATGTTGATTTTATCAGCATTACTGAGCCTTATCCTTGGTATGGGATTGCCAACGACAGCGAACTATATTGTTGTTTCTAGCTTATTAGCACCAGTGATTGTGACGCTCGGCCAACAGAATGGCTTAATTGTACCGTTAATTGCTGTGCATTTATTCGTGTTCTATTTTGGTATTATGGCGGATGTTACCCCTCCAGTCGGATTAGCTTCATTTGCCGCTGCCGCCGTATCAAAAGGCGATCCAATAAAAACCGGTATTACCGCGTTTTATTACAGCTTACGCACCGCGGCATTACCGTTTTTGTTTATCTTTAATACTGATTTATTACTGATAGATGTCAGCGTAACCCATGGCATTATTATTTTTATTATTGCGACGATTGCGATGCTTATCTTTGCGATGGCAACCCAAGGCTGGTTTATTACTCGTAATCGCTGGTATGAAAATATCGCGTTATTATTGATCTCATTTACGTTATTTCGCCCTGGATTTTGGCAAGATTTAATCGTTGAACCTTATCAAAATATAGCGCCAACACACCTTGTTAGCACCTTGGATACTCTACCTGCTGGCGATGTTATTCGCATGCGAATTGCTGGTGAAGATGCTATTGGTAAACATCGAGAATTTAGCGTGTTATTTACGGTGCCTGATGCTGAAACTGGTCAACAGAAACTTGCACAACTCGGTATTGAAACCTATCAAAGCCAAGGCAAGACATTGATTGATATGGTGACATTTGGAAGCCCTGCTGCAACCGAAAACTTGCAGTTTGACCAACAAATTATTGATATTCGAGTCCCCGTGGAACGTTGGCGTAAAGAGTGGTTATGGCTTCCTGCTATTTTACTTTTTGGTTTCATCGTCAGAAATCAACGTCGACGTTTAACATTGACACCGATAATAGAAACACCAGCACAAACCATAATCGTATAATCAAAAAAAAGCCGATCGTATGATCGGCTTTCTCTTTATGGTTATCTTATTTGTTAGATTAGCTATTTTTAGCGTGGTCTAAGCTACGCGCTCTTTGACCTTTAATCACAAAATAAATACCTACCAAAATAAATGGAATACTTAATAACTGACCAGTATTGAGTACTATATCGGTTGAATAATCAGCCTGATGTACTTTAATAAATTCTAATAAGAATCGTACTGTCATCACGAGCACTAAGAACCAACCAAGTAGCAGTCCTTTGTATTTACCAATATCCGTTTTACGATATAAAGCAAACAATAAGAAGAAGATCGCTAGATAAGAGAAACCTTCATAAAGCATAACGGGATGACGTGGCACTAAATCAACACGCTCAAACACAACTGCCCATGGCAAGCTACTTGGGGTGCCTAAGATTTCCGAGTTAAAGAAATTACCAAAACGGACAAAGAAACCAAATAATGCGGTTGCTATTGCTAAGCGGTCAAGGAGCCACATACGGTCAATAGCATACTTTTTGCTGTAATAATAAACCGCAATGATTAAGCCTAAACCACCACCGTGGCTTGCTAGCCCACCTTCCCATACTGCGAATATTTTCGCTGGATGTGCCCAGTAATAACCTGGATCATAGAACACAACATGAAATAATCGAGCACCAACAATGATACCGACAACGGCATACATAAGTAATGAATCTAAACTTTCAATAGGTTTATTTTCACGTTGATAAATTGACTTCATAACTTGGAAGCCAAACGTAATAGCGAGCGCAAATAGCACGCCATACCAATGTATCTTTAAACCAAAGAATGACACTAGTATTGGATTAACATCCCAAACAAAATGATTCAAACAAGATTACCTTCTGAGTGAACAATAGCTAAAACAATAGATGCTATCGATAATGATCACAGATTAGCAAGAAAAACCAGCGGGGTGAATAAACAGTAGCTTAATTTATTAAACTTTTTCGGATAAATATGCCTAATAATTAACCATTCAAAGTAATGCTCAACTATATTGTAATCTCCATAATCGCTATATTGTAATTTTATCCACTAATTAAGTGGTTACATAGTAATTAACACTTGACGCCAAATAGCAATAATTGCATATAATAGCGTCTAACATTAATTAAAGGCTCAAGATGTACATTAAACGTCTTCGCACAATTTGGATTACAAGCTTTACGCTTATAGCATTATTGCTATCAAGTGTTGCTTCCAGTGCGCCTTTAATGTCGGTAAAAATGCTCAATATGAACCATTCGATGATGGTAATGTCATCATCAATGGATTGTTGTGATGATGAATCAATGACCGATCATCAGCACCACCAAGCGCCAGAATCACCTTCTCATTGCGATAACATGGGAGGGATTGATAACTGTTGTTCTATCGCTTGTGTTAGCAGTGTGGCATTTTTACCTCATAACTTTAATAGCCTATCTCAGCAATCAAACTTAACCTTAATTGCCATAGAAAAAACACATCAGTTAAATACCTCAACACCAACGCTGTATCGTCCTCCAATAGCATAAATCCGTTTAATCTATTTTTACTCACGGCATTATTATTGTCCGTGATAGATTAACTGCATCTTATGATCTGTCTTTAATTATTTGGCATCAGATCTAAGATCGCCATAAGCCTTAATCCATTTATTCACTGTTTTATACCGTTATGACGTTCTTAGTTTCGTCGTAATAATTAGTCAGTCGATAAAATGGGGTTATATACGCTTATGGAAGATTGGATTACGTTATGAACGTTACGACTTCCATGTTAGTACTTACCATCAGTACTATTGCAATAACACCAACAATACTGTTTGCTGCTCCACTCACCACATCAATTGAAAAAACGGAACAACAACAAGAACAACTTGCACAGCTGATCACAGTTGCAATTAAGAGCGATGCCAATATGGCACAAATTAACGCTCAGCAACACGCCATGCTCGAAACCAGTT
>CAMQXY010000179.1 GCA_947039005.1 uncultured Photobacterium sp. | reverse complement strand
GGCGAGCTAATGTGAACATTGACTCGCCCTTAATCAGTAGTTGGTTGCTAAATAGCAGTGTAAAGCGTTAGTAGTTATCTTCTGACCATACATCAGTGTCAGACATATCTGGTGCACCCGCAATGGCTTTCTCTTCATCTGCCCACTCACCAAGATCAATCAACTGGCAGCGTTTACAGCAGAAAGGACGGTATGGGCTTTGTTCACCCCAGACTACATCAGTTTTACAGGTTGGACATTTCACCACAGTCGGTTGAGATTGCGACATAGTTACCTCAGCAAATAGCTAGTTTAAAGTCGATATTAGTTGCCACTGTCGTCCCGTCTTCATAAGGAGAAAAACGAATAGAGAAGTGGCTACGATGACCGGATACAACAGGATAAACCCCATAGCTTGCATCGATTTCAATCCGAAGTAAACACGATAAGCTAGCATCATTTTGGAAAAAACCATTATGCGCTGATTGCGGTTGGTATTGCGCTGATTGACGCACCAAATGGAGCCATAAGCCTAATGCTTGATCGATTTCTGCTAGTTGATCGAGCCATGCTTGGGTAGTTTGTTGACGTTCTTCTAGCGGCAGTTGACGCCAGAAATGCAGCGCTGGTAGATCAAAACTACAGGTGCCACCAGGGATTGAGAACCGTTGGCGAATCGAGCTTAGAAAACGATCTTCACGTAGGCTTTGACCTAGGCGTGGTGCGGCTAATAAGTTTTTCTGAGCATGACTCATACTGTCAAGTAACGACTGAATGGCGGTGGGATCAACGCCGTCGTAATCTAACCATGCTTTTAATTTAGTACTTTGCTTATCAAGTGCTTTAGCAAGGTCAGTTTTAACGGGGATTTGCTCAATCAGTTCTAGCAGATCAAATAAGGCATTAAAGAAAATCGTATATTGCCATGGATCGCTAAGGGCACTGCTATCATGTAATTGTTTAAGTAAGTGTTCTAGGCGCAGGTAAATACGCACCTTTTCATTCAGTGGATGTTCATAGCGATGTATTTGCATAACGGAAACCAGTGGAAGACAAAAAAGAATAATGTGAATGCACGCTGAGCGTTATTTCGCGGCTTGTGCGAGTGCAAGATAATGTTGGTGTAACTGAGCAACTTGGGTCAACAGTGCCTGATTATCACCGTTATTACAAATGATATCATCGGCAGCATCAAGCCGTTGTTGGCGTGACGCTTGTGCTGTAAGAATACTTTTTATTTGCTCTAGCGATACATTATCCCGCTGTTGGGTACGCATTATCTGTGTTTGTTGGTCAACGTCAACCACCAGTAACCGATCAGTCAGGGTTTGAAGGTTATTTTCGACCATTAACGGTATGATCAGCATGCAATACGGTGATGTAGCACGATCTATATCGGCTAACATTTGTTCACGGATCAATGGATGCAGCAGCTGATTGAGCCAGTCTTTATGTTGTGGATCACTAAAGATAACCGTTCTTAGTTGGCTTCGATCAAGGTTTCCGTCTGCAAGTAGTATGCTATTACCGAATTTTTCAATGATACGGGATAAACCGCGACTGCCGATAGCCACTACATCACGGGCAATAATATCGGCATCGATTAAATCAATGCCATATTCAGCAAATACATTGGCAACCGTGGTTTTACCACTGCCAATACCACCGGTTAAGCCAATAACAACTGTCATTAATTAAAATCCTAAATATGAGGTTACATACCAATCTAAAATTGGTTCGCCCCATAGGATAGCAATCCAACCAGCGACAGCAAGGTATGGTCCAAAAGAGAACGGGGTTTGTTGATCTTCCTGCTTGATCCGCAGCATGATAATGCCGCATATTGCACCAACAAGGGACGATAGTAACACGACGAATGGCAATAATGACCAGCCAACCCAAGCGCCAATCGCCGCTAACAGTTTAAAATCGCCGTAACCCATGCCATCTTTTTTAGTCAGCAGTTTAAAGACCCAGAATATCGACCATAACGATAAGTAACCCGCCATTGCACCAATAATCGAATCGGTTAATGAAATCGGGCTGATGCCGAGTAAGGCTAATAAAATACCGCCCCACATTAATGGCAAGGTGATTTGATCGGGTAACAGCATTTTGTCGATATCGATAAACGTCAGTGCGATCAATGCAAAGCTGCAACCGACGACGGCAACTGCCCACCATGTTGGTGGTAACACTAAAGCGACAATTAAGCTGATTACCGCCGTTAGCAGTTCAATCGCAGGATAGCGTTTACTGATTGGTGCCTGACACTCGCGACATTTACCTTTTAATACTAGCCAGCTAATAACCGGAATATTTTCCAATGCACTAATGGCGTGATTGCAATGTGGGCAGCGCGAACGGGGAACGCTTAAATTAAACGGGGCTGGGTCATGTTGGTGAGGATTGTCTAATTCAGGGAAACAATCATGGCATTCTTGACGCCATTGACGCTCCATCATGATCGGTAATCGATAAATGACCACATTAAGAAAGCTGCCGATCAATAAACCAAACAGGGTTGCAAATAATGGATACAGCCACGGGTAATAATTCAGTACAGCCATGAAGTGATCTCTTAAAAAATGAATCTATTCACCTTAACGTCATGGTTATTGATTGAGTTGTGATCATCCCATTACGCTCATGAGCGTAAAGATAGGCATGTACATCGCGACTAATAAACCACCGATAATGGTACCAAGAATAATAATAATAAATGGCTCTAAAATTTGCCCAAGGTTATCGACGGTATTATCAACATCGTCCTCATACAATTGCGCCATTTTGTTGAGCATATCATCAAGTGCGCCAGATTCTTCACCAATCATTACCATTTGTAACATTAATTCTGGAAAAACATCAGCTTGACGCAAGGCTAAGTATAATGGCATCCCTGCCGCAGTACTGTTATAAACTTCATCAATCGCTTGTTCGATATAGAGGTTATTACTGGTTTTTCCGGCTGATTGAATGCCCGTTAGTAATGGAATACCCGCATTAAAGGTGGTTGCTAGGGTGCGAGAAAAACGGGAAATAGTCGCCTTGAGTAACACATCACCGACAAGTGGTAATTTGAGGCTGAGTTTGTCAATGCGATAGTGGAAGCGGTAATACTGCTTATAACAGTAGCGGAATAGCAGTACTGCCACCACAATGGCGGCACCTAGATAAGTACCGTAGTTAACCAGAAAGTCCGAGGCTTTCATTACTTGGCGGGTAAACCATGGCAGTTCAGCGCCAAAACCACTAAAAATCGCTGCGAATTGGGGAATAACAAATACCAGCATTAATACTGTCACTAATACTGCGGTGATCGATACCATTGATGGGTAGATCATTGCTTTGATGATCTTTTTGCGCATCGCTTCGGCTTTTTCACGGTAAACCGCTACTCGCGCAAACACTTCCCCTAAGTGACCGGTTTGTTCGCCAGTATCGACCAAGTCACAATAGAATTTATCAAACAGTGGCGAGCTAGAACGCATTGCTTTTGACAGTGACGCTCCCGCTTCTACTTGATTGGTGATCTGAGTGAGGGTAGCGCGCATTTCTGCTTTGTGGTGACTCTTAGCCATTAAGGTTAACGCTTGTACCACTGGCACTCCAGATTCAATCATGGTTGATAACTGGCGCGTGACCATGGTGACATCTTCGGGCTTCATTTGGTTGCGAATACGGCTTAATGTGCCAGGGGAAGTACGCTTGATCTTTTTAATATTGATCATCTGCTCGGCGAGTTGGAGACGTACTTCTTGTTCTTGATACCCCATGGTGACGCCAGAGACTTTACGTCCGGCTTGATTGACGCCACGCCATTGGTAGTAACGAATTTTAGTGGCAGCAACCATATATAGATCCTTTTTAATAAAATACCGTGATCGTCCTAAGTGGCAGGATGTTCAATACCATCCATAGCACCATTGATCGGTTAGAGTTGCAGTACCCGTTGTAATTCAGTCAGGCTAGTGATGCCTTCAACCAGTTTATCAATCCCTGATTCTCGCAGTCGTTGCATGCCTTGGCTGGCGGCAATATCTTCTAATTGTAAGCTGGTGGCGTTTTGCATTAATGCTTCGGCGATTTCACGGCTAAACGGCATTACTTCATAAATACCGACCCGACCAACATAGCCTTTATTGCAGTCATCACAGCCTTCTTTGTTGGCTTGATAAACACTGGTATTAAGTGGCAGCTTTAAATGCTCGCAGGTTAAGTCATCCAGTAAATGTGGCTGTTTACAGTGGCTACATAATCGCCGCGCTAACCGTTGCGCAATGATCAAACTTAATGATGAGGCGAGATTAAAATCCTCTACTCCCATATTGGTTAAACGGGTAATGGTTTCGGCGGCAGAGTTAGTGTGCAAGGTTGATAACACCAAGTGCCCGGTTTGGGCGGCTTTTACTGCAATTTCGGCGGTTTCTAAATCACGGATTTCACCCACCATCACCACATCGGGATCTTGACGCAAAAATGATCGTAATGCAGTCGCAAACCCAAGTCCGGCTTGATTATTAATTTGAACTTGGTTAATGCCTTGGAGGTTAATTTCAACCGGATCTTCGGCGGTAGAAATATTACGTTCATCAGTGTTTAAAATACTTAAACCGGTATACAGCGATACGGTTTTGCCACTGCCCGTTGGACCTGTCATTAAAATCATCCCTTGCGGGCGTTGTAATGCGGTTAAATAGGCGAGTTTTTGGGCATCACTATAGCCTAAAATATCAATGTTTAAGCTGGCACTGGAGCTGTCTAAAATACGCAGCACCACTTTTTCGCCCCACAAGGTCGGTAGGGTTGAAACCCGCAGATCAATTGCCAGCGTGTCGGATAATTTAAGTTTGATCCGTCCATCTTGCGGTTGGCGACGCTCGGCAATATTGAGTTTCGACATCACCTTTAAGCGGGTTGATAGTCGCCGTGACAAACTTGATGGTGGGGTTAAATGCTGATGTAAAATACCGTCACAGCGAAACCGAATCCGATAGCTGGTTTCATAGGGTTCAAAGTGAATATCTGATGCTTTGCGGCGCAGCGCATCCATTAATACTTGGTTGATATAACGGGTAACGGGGGCGCTGTCTTGGCTTAAATCGGTAGAATCATCGATTTCAAAGTCATTGATATCAATTAAGTTACCGAGATCTTCATCACTGATTTGACGGCTATTACCGACATCACCAATATCACTGCCATAAACCCGTCGAATGGCGGATTCAAGTTGCTTATTATCTAATAATAGCGGTTCAACGTTCTTACCAATAGCGAAGCGAAATTCATCTTGCGCATCGACATTGGTAGGATCGCTCAGCCCAACGAAAAGGGTGTTATTGTCTTGCGCAAGCGGCAGCACGCGATGGCGTAACACCAATTCACGTTGGTAGACACTTTGGCAGCAACCTTGAAAGTCATAGTGGTGAACATCAACCCGATCAAGATTGAACAGGTGCGATAATGAACGTGCGAGTTCATCATCCGCCATGATGCCTAAGCGAGTAATGGCGGTCGGGACATTGATCCCTTCCGCCGTCACCGACTCGACTATTTGCTGCTCCTGCTCGCGGCTGATTAACTCAGCTTGGAACAGGATCGAGGCGAG
>CAMQXY010000178.1 GCA_947039005.1 uncultured Photobacterium sp. | reverse complement strand
GCACTGCCGATAATGGCACGACTGATATTAGCGCTACTGATATTAGCACTAGCACTGAAATACCGGTGAGTGATCCGACAGCCGTTAATGTAACCGATGAACCGTTAGTCAGTGCCGATAGCATAACGATTGTTGATGATGCGACTGAGTTAATGGCGGCAGGGAATGTATTCTTACAACAGTTGACCCAATCTAATCAGCAGCTTAAGTCGGAATTTAGCACTGATGATAATATGGTTAACAGTAGCGGCAATAACTTGCCACTTTCTGCAACACCCATAACTGAAACTGTCTTGATTGATGGTGTACCAACTTCTTCTCAACCAGCAACTTCAACGTTAACAATGCCTGCCTCAACAACGTCAGCTGCAATGATACCAGCGACAGCAGTAACGAATAGTGCTGGATTGGCATCACAGGCATCACAGGTGGCAATGTTGGTTGATGACAGTCATGGACAAAATGCTGGCGCAGAGGGTGATATTGGTGTCAATAATTTGCCACCACCCGTTACCACTGCATCCCTCTCATCGGCTGCTGTAACGCCAACATTAGAAACGTTACTGAATATGCCAGCCGTCGATGGTTCTCCTTTGTTGGCGAATGGCGCTTTATCTGCGGATGAGAGTCGCCTTCATCACAATATGAATGCCAATGTTAATGTTGAGTCATTAGCTCAACAGCTTGCAGGGTTAACCCCAACATCACCGAATGTACTTAAACCTGAGCAATCTGTCGTTATGAATAACGTGCAATCACCATTATTACTGACTCGTGAGCAGGCGGGAGAGCAAGTCCATGAACGGATTAATATGATGATGGCAAAGAACCTTAAATACGTTGATATCCGTTTAGATCCGCCTGAACTTGGTAAAATTCAAATTAAATTGAGTATTAATCAAGATCAAGCCTCGGTGCAATTTACGGTGAATAACCCTCAAACCCGCGACATCGTTGAACAAGCGATGCCACGTTTACGCGAAATGTTGCAACAGCAAGGGTTGCAGTTAGCCCAAAGTTCAGTTCAACAAGAAAGTAGTCAGCAATTTGCAGGTCATCAAAATAATAGTTCAGCGCATTCACAATCTGGTCAGCAATCATCAACAGTGACAACGACGACGGAAGGACAATCAATGACAGAGAGTGATCAACGTGATGTATCAACCACAGTGTTTGTTACTGAAAATAAAGACCAAGTGGATTATTACGCGTAGTGTTTCTGGTTAGATTAATGGCTAACACTGAATAAATGGAACAATCAAACAGTAAACAAGGACGAATAATGGTTGGCGGAAAGAATAAAAAAATAGCAGTGATTAGTCTTATAAGTATCGTGGTTGTTGCCATGATAGCAGGAGGTGCTTGGTTTTATTCATCAGCATCAATAGCATCTCAAACGACTGCGGCGTCATCGTCAGAGTTAACCCAAGCGCCATTGAAAATGTCAGCGTACTACATCGTGTTACCCGAGCCATTTATTTTTAATGTCAGTGGGAAAGATCGAGATCGAGTGGTGCAGATTAAAGTACAGCTGATGGTTCGAGGTGAACAAAATGAAGCATTAGCCAAGCAACATGTGCCATTAATTGAAAGTGTATTATTACAAACTTTTGCTGTAACCACTGTTGAGCAATTGCGGCAGCCATTAGGGCGTGAGCAGTTACGTCAGCAAGCATTAACGACAGTACAAGCAACAATGAACAATATGACCGATACGCCTGTGGTTGAACGGGTGTTATTTACTGGCTTTGTGATGCAATAGGTGTGCTGTGAGTGATTTATTAACCCAAGATGAAATTGATGCGCTTTTGCATGGGGTCGATGATCCTGATGATGATGCTAATGATGGCGATCAAGGTTCAGGTATTACAGCGTTTGATTTTTCTTCGCAGGATCGCATTGTTCGTGGACGGATGCCGACCCTTGAATTGATCAATGAACGTTTTGCGCGTCATATGCGGATCAGTTTATTTAATATGTTGCGTAAAACCGCTGAAGTGTCGATCAATGGTGTCCAAATGATCAAGTTTGGTGAATACCAAAATACGCTTTATGTGCCAACCAGTTTAAATATGGTGCGTTTTAGACCACTAAAAGGTACAGCATTAGTCACCATGGAAGCACGATTAGTGTTTATTTTGGTGGAGAATTTTTTCGGCGGTGATGGGCGTTTTCACGCCAAAATTGAAGGCCGTGAATTTACTCCCACTGAACGCCGTATTGTTCAAATGTTACTTAAACTAGTTTTTGAAGATTACCGTGAAGCATGGTCACCAGTGATGTCGGTTGAGTTTGAATATATCGACTCTGAAGTTAACCCAACTATGGCCAACATTGTTAGCCCAACAGAAGTGATCGTGGTGAGCTCATTTCACATTGAGATTGACGGTGGCGGTGGTGATTTTCATGTGGTGATGCCGTACTCGATGGTCGAGCCTATCCGTGAATTACTTGATGCGGGTGTACAAAGTGACAAGATGGATACTGATGTTCGTTGGAGCCATGCTTTGCGAGATGAAATCATGGATGTGCCAGTGAATCTACGGGCAAAATTATTAGATATTGATATTTCATTACGCGATTTAATGGAATTACAAACTGGTGATGTTATTCCGATCTCTATGCCTGACTCCGCAACGATTTTTGTTGAAGATTTACCAACGTATCGCGCCAAGATGGGACGATGTGGCGATAACGTGGCGCTTAAAATTACCGATAAATTAAAACGTCCAGACATGGTAAAAACGGATTTGGCTTTTTTAGATCGTGATCTATTAAGTTCTACGCTGTTAGAGATGAATAGTGACGATGATACTTATAAACGCAACCATTAGCAGGAATAACAATGTCTCAAGATGATCAACAAATGGCCGATGATTGGGCTGCTGCGCTTGCCGAACAACAAGATGATGTCCAGCCCGCACCATTGGAAGAGTTAACGGATGATACTGTTCCAATCACTGATGATGAACGGCGTAAACTCGATACCATCATGGATATACCCGTCACGATTTCAATGGAAGTTGGTCGTACGCAAATTAGTATTCGTAACTTACTGCAACTTAACCAAGGTTCAGTGGTTGAACTTAACCGCATTGCGGGTGAGTCATTAGATGTAATGGTTAATGGCACTTTGATAGCTCACGGTGAAGTGGTGGTCGTTAATGATAAATTCGGTATTCGTTTAACCGATGTAATTAGCCAAACTGAACGCATTAAAAAATTACGTTAAGAGTCAGCAATGGATCAGCCAATTACATTAGGGCAAGCGCCCGATCTTAATTTAGCCACGACGTTAGCGTCGCTGGTATTAGTGATTGTGATTATTTTATTTTTGGCATGGCTGCTAAAAAAAATGCGTTTAGTCGGCGTTCACAGTAATGATCAGCGGCTTACTATTGTTAAGCAGTTAACACTTGGACAACGGGAGCGCATTGCGCTGATTCAAGTGGGTGATGAACAATTATTAGTCGGTATTACTCAGCATAATATTTCGTTGCTGAGTAAGCTTGAACAACCTTTAATCATGGAAGATGCGCCAGCTAAAGATTTTGCTTCTCAGCTGAGCCGATTGATAACCACCAATGATAAAAAATAACCTTTCACCGTGTTTGAAAATGGCGTTGCTGTTGCTGTTTATTGGTAGCTTGGGTGTTTCAATACCCGTATGGGCAACTGAGAGTGTTACGCAAACGGCAATGACCGCTGAAAGTAACGCCTCGCATTTAACTGCGGGGGCGCGTAGCGGTGGTGGTATTCCAGCGTTGTCGGTTACCATGAACCCTGATGGCAGCGAAGATTACTCCATCACATTGCAAATATTAGCCCTCATGACCGCCCTCGGCTTTTTGCCTGCGGTGGTGATTTTAATGACATCATTTACCCGTATTGTGGTGGTGATGTCGATTTTGCGCCAAGCAATGGGGTTACAACAAACACCCTCTAATCAGGTCATTATTGGGATCGCTATGTTTTTGACTTTCTTTGTGATGTCGCCTGTTATCGATAAAATTAATACCGATGCGGTGCAGCCTTATATCAACGAGCAAATCAGTGCCCAGCAAGCATTAGCCAAAGCAGAAGAGCCAATGCGGCAATTTATGCTCAAGCAAACGCGAGTGAAAGATCTGGAAACGTTTGTCAATATGTCGGGCTCAACCGCGACCGATCCACAAGCAGTACCGTTAACAGTATTAGTGCCAGCGTTTATTACATCGGAGCTTAAAACTGCGTTTCAGATCGGCTTTATGTTGTTTTTACCGTTCTTAATTATTGATTTAGTGGTGGCATCAGTATTGATGGCGATGGGTATGATGATGCTATCACCGATGATTGTGTCATTACCGTTTAAGTTGATGTTGTTTGTCTTAGTGGATGGTTGGAATTTAATTCTGTCTACGCTGGCTGCCAGTTTTGGTACGTTGTAAACCTGTGGCTTATACGGTGAGGATACACAAGCTATGACCCCAGAAGCGTTTGTCGATATTTTTCAAGAAGCGTTATACATGGTATTGATCATGGTGTGCGCGATTGTCATTCCGGGCTTATTAATTGGCTTAGTGGTGGCAGTGTTCCAAGCTGCAACCTCGATTAACGAACAAACATTGAGTTTTTTACCGCGTTTAATTGTGACCTTATTAGCCTTGATGTTTTTCGGCCACATGATGACGCGAATGTTGATGGATTATTTTTTTCGGATTGTCGATCAAATTCCACAATTGTTGTATTAGCGTGATGAATCGTACCGTTATCACCGCGTAATATTCGTTTCATAAGTAGCCACGGTTTATGCACTATACCTCCAGCGTGTTATTAGAATGGATTGCCAATTACTTTTGGCCGTTCACGCGTATTTCTTCAATGATGATGGCAATGACCTTTTTTGGGGCGCGTTTTGTGTCGCCAAAAATTCGGTTATATCTCGCCTTAGCGATCACTTTTACGGTAATGCCAATGTTACCTAAAGTGCCGACCGAGATTGAATTACTCTCTGTGGCAGGATTTATTGTCACGACCCAACAAATCATGATTGGGGTCGCGATGGGGTTAGTGACTCAGTTTATTACGCAGACTTTTGTGTTATTAGGACAAATTCTCGGTATGCAGTCGAGTTTAGGTTTTGCCTCGATGGTCGATCCCGCTAATGGTCAAAATACCCCAGTGCTGGGGCAATTTTATATGTTTTTAGCCATATTATTGTTTCTGGCAACCGATGGTCATTTGACGATGCTAAATGTGGTGGTACTGAGTTTTACCACCTTGCCCGTAGGCAGCAGTATGTTAGTGGCGGCAGATTATTATCAATTAGCAGGGTGGTTTGGACATATCTTTAAAGCTGGGGTTGATATGGCATTGGCTGGCGTGATTGCATTATTAACCGTTAACCTCTCGTTTGGGGTCATGACCCGTGCTGCGCCACAGTTAAATATTTTCTCGTTAGGGTTTTCGTTTGCGTTGTTACTTGGTTTAGCGATCAGTTGGTTTATTGTGCTGGGGATCGTGCCACAGTATGAAACGATTTGGCAGACAGGATTAGATCAAATTTGTCGTTTAGCAAGGCTGGATTGTTAAGTTTAATAACCTATTATTTTTCGATTTCATAGCGATTTCATAGCGATTTCATAGCGATTT
>CAMQXY010000177.1 GCA_947039005.1 uncultured Photobacterium sp. | reverse complement strand
CTCTTACTCTTCGCGCTTTGATTTCCACTTTTTAATACCGTTGCTCTTAGCGCCAAAACTTGGCTTGCTATCAGAACTTGGTGTTGAAGTACGCGCTGGACGATCATCGTTATTACGACGAGGCACATCAGCACGACTACCATAGCTTTCATTGTGACCATTACGATCTTCATTACGATTACGGCTGCTACGGTTAGCACCATCGGGGCGACGATTAAAATCACCCGTACCGCTGTAGGTTTTAAACTGCTTTTCAGCCGCATGACGTTCATTACGCGCTTCTTGCTGGCGATGATCATACAGCTTAGCATCAGTCGCTTTTGCAATCGTACGACCTTCCGCATCTGTTTTTGATGCTTCTTCAGTACCGCTTGATTGTGAAATCAAACTTTGAATTTCAGCAACTTCAGCATCGGTTAAATAACGCCACTTACCGTTAGGTAAACCATCAATGGTGATGTTCATGATGCGTACGCGACGAAGTTTATACACTTCATAGCCTAACGCTTCACACATACGACGGATCTGGCGGTTTAAACCTTGGGTTAATACGATACGGAATGAGAAATTAGTTTCTTTAGTCACTTTACATGGCAAAGTAACCGTATCTAGAATCTCAACACCTGATGACATTTTTTCAATAAACTCAGGGGTGATCGGCTGGTCAACACGCACAACGTATTCTTTCTCATGCGAGTTACCTGCACGTAGAATTTTATTAACAATATCGCCATCATTGGTTAAGAAGATAAGACCATCAGACGGTTTATCTAAACGACCAATAGGGAAAATACGCTTACGGTGACCAATGAAATCAATAATATTGCCTTCAATGTGACGTTCCGTGGTACACGTGATACCTGTTGGTTTATTAACAGCAATGTAAATTGGGCGTTCTTTGCTACGTAATGGCTTATCATCAATAAGCACATCATCGTTCTCCATCACTCGCATACCCATTTCAGGCATAGTGCCATTGATGGTAACACGTCCCTGATCAATCAGCTTGTCCGCCTCACGGCGTGAGCAATAGCCTGTATCACTGATAAATTTATTAAGTCGAACCCCTTTCGGGCTCTGCTGTTCAGTAGAATTTTGTGACATGTTTTTCTTCTATAAAGGGCTTTAGGTCGATCAGGGCAATAAACCACTTAACTGTAGTTTAGTTACTCGATAGTTGTTATGAGAGGAAGTTTAACTGATTGTCGAATAAAGAGGTAGTTTTGATGCAAAGACAGTAAGACAAAGAGCAAAGGGTATCCACGTTCTGACATCGAATAATTATCGACATTCACAACACGTTACCCTCGCCCTTCGTTTCTTAAATAACCTTACTTCGGTAAATCACCGTGACTAATACGACCGATATAATCGTGCTGCAATTCTTTTTCTAATTGCGCTTCAATATAGCCTGGCGATTTAGTTTTCGCTGATAACAAACGGTACATCGCTGGGATCACCAATAACGTTACTAGCGTGGCAAATGCCATCCCAAAGAACACCACCGTACCGACTGATATACGACTTTCAGCACCTGCACCTGTTGATAAAATCAACGGTAAAGCACCAAATAAGGTCGTAAAGGCGGTCATTAATATTGGGCGTAAACGACGCACTGAAGCATCAACAATCGCTTGTTCAAACTCAATACCTCTATCACGCAGTTGGTTAGCAAACTCAACGATCAAAATACCGTTCTTGGTTACCATACCGATCAACATGATCATCCCGATTTGACTATAAATATTAAGACCTTGTCCCATTACCCATAATCCAGCCAGACCGCCAAAAATCCCCATAGGGACGGTTAGCATTACCACCAGCGGGTTAATAAAACTTTCAAACTGCGCCGCTAGCACTAAATAAGCCACTAATAATGCCAATCCAAACACCACCGCAATACTACTTTGGTTATCACGGAAATCTTGTGATTCACCCGTATAGTTAACCGAAATATCAGACGGTAAAGTATCTATCGCTTGTTGATCAAGAAAATCAAGTGCATCACCTAAGGTGTAACCATCAGAAAGGCTCGCAGTTAAGGTAATCGATTTCTGCTTTTGGTGATGACTTAACTTTTGCGCTGAAGCCACTTCATCAATAGAGGCGACGGTATCTAACGTAATAAGATTGCCATTTTTCGCCCGTAAATAAATCTGACTTAAATCGGTCGAGCTATTAAAACTATTTTCATCACCGCGAAGATAAACATCATACTCTTCACCACGATCAACGAAGGTTGTTTCACTGCGTCCACCAAGCATCACTTCCAATGTTTCAGCGATCTCTGTTACAGGGATCCCTAATTCTGCCGCCCGTTGACGATTAACATTCACCAATAGCTCTGGGGTTGTTTCAGCGTAATCTAGATCAGCGCCTTCCATTAACGGACTATCTTCTGCGATATTTTTTAGCTTGGTCGCCCATTTAAACAGCTCTTGATAATCCGCACCGCCTAATACAAATTGAACCGGCTCTGACGATCCACCACGAAAACCTGGCATCATCGGCATTACACGAACATCGGGAATACCTGCTAATGTTTTACTGATCATCCCTAATGCTTGTTGGGCGCTAACAGTACGATCATTCCAATCTTCTAATTGCATGATCACAAAGCCAGTTTGATCCCCTGCTCGTCCACCAAAGGCTGGAGACTGAATACTGACTGATTTCAGCACCCCTTTACCTAATAACGGTAATAATCGTGCTTCAACTTGATCCATGTTACCGATCATACGATTATAACTGGTGCCTTCTGCGCCTTTAACAAACGCAAATAACACTCCACGATCTTCTTGTGGCGCAAGTTGGGATGGGATCACCTTCATTAATCCAGCACTGGCCGCAATACAGCCTAATACTACTAATGGTGCTACGAAACGTTTTTTAACAGCTACAGTAACAATACGACGGTAACCATTTTCTAATTTATCAAATTGACGATTCACCCACAGATTAAACCGATTAGGCTTCACATTCGCTTTGAGTAACTTACTGCACATAACTGGGGTTAAGGTTAATGCGATTAAAGATGAGAAGATCACTGACATCGCCAGTAACACTGAAAACTCAGTAAATAACCGCCCCACCATACCTTCCATGAAAGATATCGGTAAAAACACCATCACCAATACAGCGGTAGTTGCTACCACTGCGAATCCAACTTCTCGTGTACCTTTGTAAGCGGCGACTAACGGTGATTCTCCACGCTGTAAATGGTGGAAAACGTTTTCGACCACCACAATGGCATCATCAACCACCAATCCAATCGCTAGAATTAACGCCATCAGGGTTAATAAGTTAATTGAAAAACCAAAGAAATAAGCAGTAATAAATGCCGATATTAATGACACTGGTACAGTAACGGCGGGGATCAACGTTGCACGTACTTGACCAATAAAGATATACAGCACCAAAATCACCAGCGCACCGGTTACTAACAGAGTGTTATAAACCTCATTAATAGAACGTTCGATAAAAATCGTTGCATCATAATCGAGTGTTAGCGATGCACCCTGTGGTAAAAACTTTTGCATCTTGGTGACTTCAGCCCGTACCTCTTTCGCGACATCTAACGGGTTGGCATCTGACATTGTCACTATGCCTAAACTTAAATTAACCGCGCCATTACTTTTAAAGGTCGAATTTTCGTTTTCAGCACCAATCGCAACGTCTGCGACATCTTTGAGATAAATTGGCGTTCCAGCGTCTGTTTTACGGATCACCAAATATTTAAAATCATCAACCGTTTTATAAAGGCGTGCAGTACGCACTGACATCACGGTCTGATCGTTACGGACCTCACCACCGGGTAATTCGACGTTTTCATCTTTAAGTGCGTTAACGATATCTTTAGTGGTGATCCCACGTCCCGCCATTAATACAGGTTGTAATTTTATATACATTACCTTGTACAAACCGCCACTGAGACTCACTGAACTGACACCATTTAAAAGACTAAAACGATCTTCTAATACCCGCTGCGCGTAATCTGTTAACTGAGTACGATCCATTTCAGATGATGATAAATTAATGTAGATCGCAGGCTCACCCGAACCGTTATCTTTTGATACAATCGGATCATTAGCATCATCAGGTAGACGACGTTGCGCACGGGCAACGGCATCACGAATATCACTCACCCCTTCAGTCAGATCCCAGTCCATATTGAACTCAACCGTGATCCGCGACATACCATTACGGGTAATCGAAGTAATATTTTCGATCCCGCTGATCCCTGACAATTCATCTTCTATCGGCGTGGTAACTTGGCTTTCCATTACGGTTGCCGATGTGCCGTCATAGGTTGTCATGATGGTAACAACGGGACTTTCTACATCTGGCATTTCACGTACGGCAAGTTTAGAAAAAGAAACAATACCAAACACACACAACAGTAAACTTAATACAATAGCAACCACAGGTCGCTTTACTGAAATATCAGATAACCACATTAGCTCACCACTCCAGCAGCTGGGGTAATGTCTTTAACCGTAATGTCTTTAATGGTGATGCCATCGCGCATGTTAACCAATCCTTGCACAACAATACGTTCGCCAGTTTTTAAGCCTTTTTTAATGACGACGTTATTATCAATACGCTCCCCAAGTTCAACCAAGGTACGATGTACTTTTTGTTGTGGATCAACAATATACACATAACGTTTAGTACCCGAATATTCTAAGGCTTGTACGGGGATAATCGCTTGTTGTTGCGGAATAAAATCAATATCGGTTGCAAGTAACATCCCTGGCTTTAAGGCATGATCACTATTTTCAAATACTACGCGGACTTTAATATTTAATGAATCTGGTTGGACGCGAGAATCTATGGCTTGAATTTTACCAACAAAAGTACGACCGCCCCATGCTTGGCTCTTCGCGGTAACTTTAATTCCAACCTTTAAAGAGGAGATATATTGCTCTGGTACTTCAATATCCAGACGCATAGAAGAAAGGTCATCAAAATTAAATAGCGCACCGCCAGCAGCAACCATATGCCCTGGGCTAAAATCATATAATCCGACCGTGCCATTAAACGGCGCTCGAATAGCATGATCGTTAAGATTAGCTAATGCCGCTTTTAAACGTGCATTGGCAATACTAACATTGGCTGCTTGAGCATCAATTTCTGTTTTGGTGATCGCTCCACGAACTAATAAACGCTGAAATTCAGTCAATTTTCGCTTTTCATCATTACGATATGCCAAAGCTTCATCGTAAGCAGCAACCGCTTTATCATCATCAAGTTGAATTAATAATTGACCTTTAGCCACAGTGCTATTTACAGGCACAGCTATTGTTTTTATTTTAGCCGAGACTTCCGCAGCAACATTAACCGCATGTTCAGCATTTAGTTTACCCACTAATGATAATGATTGAGCAACGGCCAAAGAGGTAACCTCTCCCGTTGTCACTGATACAACACGTGCTGATTGCGCTGGCGGTGATTTATCTTGCGCAGCGTGTGACGTTCCTTGAAAGTAAAAGTAACTGCCTGATAAGACTGCGGTGACTAATACTGCTACGACCATTTTTTTCATTAATTAAAACCATCATAAAAATCCTAGCCGAATAATATCTGAACTGAAGGATGAGTAACGTCAAGAAATGTAAAGTTAAGCAAAAATTAGCTTACTGATGAAAAATCAAGCAAGTACTCCACGATAATGATAAAAAAGGTTTACAGCGCTGAAATGTTTGTTATTATCCGCCCCGCACTTGTGGTGGGGTTCCCGAGTGGCCAAAGGGAGCAGATTGTAAATCTGCCGGCACTGCCT
>CAMQXY010000176.1 GCA_947039005.1 uncultured Photobacterium sp. | reverse complement strand
TTGCACACTCACTGAGCTCAAATCTACGTATTTAAGCGGATAATACTTTACTTAAAAAACGCTGTAATTGTGCGGTGACAAATTGCGGTTGTTCAAGGTTACTGATATGCCCGGCTTCTGGGATCAATACATATTCGCTGCCATCTATCGCATCATGCATTAATTGCGCTTCAAGTGGTGGGCGTGGATTATCTTCTATGCCTGACATTATCAGCGTAGGAACAGTTAGCTGCTCAATATCATCAAACGTATCACGACGACCAAACACCATCCGTCCTATTTCAGACACCGCCACCGCACGCTCACCTTGCAACGCGGCTAAATAATTACGGAACTCACTGACTAACTGCGGATTATGAAGATGACCATCGCGGCGGAAAAATAATGGCGCAATCATATCAATGACGGCAGTAGGTACATGTTGCTGATCACGCAACGTATCTAACATCGCAAAATATCTTTCATGTAACACCTCAGGTTCATAACCTAAGAACGTATCCATTAGCACCAATGCAGTAACTCGCGTTGGTGCTTTAAGAGCCAATTCTGCCCCCCACATACCACCGACTGATAAGCCAATGATCGCAAATTGTTCAATCTGCAAGTGGTCTAATAATGCTAATACATTATCTGCGTAGTCACGCAAAGTACGTGTTGCTAACGGTGCGCTATCAGAGCCACCATGCGCCCAAAAATCAGGCACAATACAACGATAATGCTGGCTTAATACCGCAATTTGCGGCGCCCACATTGCACTATCCCATAAAAAGCTATGACCAAAAACAAGCACAGGACCCGTACCTTGATCACGGTACGTCATCTGTTGACCATCAATAGCGAAGGTTTGCATTGCAGATATCCTTTCTTAATTAACTTTTTGGTTAATATTGAGTAAATAACGTCAGTTCGTTATTTTATTGTGATTAAATTTTATTATTACAATAAGTTATCATAATAGTAATTATAATAGTTATGCCATCGATGTAACTCGGTACTTATTACGAATACTGGTTAATCCCTGACGGTAGAACCCCCAAGCACATAACCCTGCCGCAATATTACCTAACATTGCGCCCGTAAATAGCCCCGTTAATCCCGCAAAATGCGCACCAAGCCATAATACAGGCAGATAACACACAAATAATCGTAATGCAGAAATCAGCAACGCCCGCATCGGTAATCCCATCGCATTACACACTGAGACCATTAACATACAAATGCCTAATGCACCCAAGCTAATAGGTACACGGGTTAAGTGGATCATCAAAATATGCTGCACTGAAACATCAGATGTTAATAACTGCGTTAATGACGGCGCACTAAAAAATAACACCGCAGCAATGGCAACTTGCCAAACCAAGATAAAGCGCACCGCAATCATGATCAAAGTTTCAATACTGGTGATATCTTTACGACCGAGCAGACGCCCAACCATGGGTGGCATCGACATCGTTAACGCGAGTACAATTACTAATGAAAAGAATTCTAATCGTGACCCCAACGCCCAAGCGGCAACAGTTGCTGCACCAAAACCTGCAACCAACTTAGTGGCTAAAATTGCCGATACGGGCGGCAACAATTGGCTCAACATCGCCGGTGCCATAATATGCATTAATTCTTTGATGGCTTTATAAACGGCTAAACCACGCCAATCAAAACTCAACCATTGGCGTTTAATCAACAATGGAAACACCACCAGCATACCGATACTAAACGACACAATCGTTGCCCATGCCGCGCCATTGATACCCATATTAAACGTAAACATAAACAGTGGATCTAAACCAATGTTCAGCACACTGGTGATCACCATCATGATACCGGGTAACAAAGTATTGCCATTAGCACGACAAATACTGTAAGCAAAGTACACCATCGAACCGCACCAAGCACTGACCAACCATACAGGCCAATAACTATCAATCACCTCAAACACATTGGAAGGCGCACCAAGTAGCCATAACAGTTGGTGGCGACCAAACCATATTGCCGCACACAATGCCATGATCCCCAGATCACCTATAATCACTACCACACCGCCGAGCTGACGCGCACGATGATGATCATTATTACCGAGTACACGTGAAATTAATGCGGTAGTCGCAATGCCAAGCCCTACTTGCAAACCAATGACTAACATTTGCATAGGTAAAGTAAAGCCTTGTGCCGCCAGAGGTAGGATGCCGAGTTGCCCAATAAAGGCACTATCGACTAACTGAAAACTCATTAGCGACAACACCCCAAATAACATTGGCCATGTCATGGTGAACAACTGATGCGCTAAACTGTGAGAGCTTGAGGAAGTGGTTGTTTTTACTTTCATAATAATAACTTAAATAAAACGTTAACAGAAAACACCTAGCGTCAAGCCACAACCTTGTACTTAATACCAATAAAAAAATCCCCGCTATTGCGAGGATTAAAAAATATCTTTATTACTTAAATTAACGTATGACTAATTTTACTAAATCAGCTGGGCGATAATAAATAGATTTTAATACTTTACCAGTGCGAATAAGTTTACCTGCGACATCAACATCCTGAGCACACTTTGCAATAATATAATCACCTTTAGTACTCGCCATCAATACAATGCCTTGCTGAGCATAAAAAGCTTCAGTCTCGTCATATTGTTGCTGACTACGGCAGACTTTACTCATATTGCTTGAATGGACTTCATTCCAACAGTCGATAAACGTAAATCCTAAACGCTCAGACATCTGCAATAAAATATCAATTAAGTAACTAATACCGATATTATCCGTGATTTTTTTATCGCCTAAGTGAACCAAACGCCCCATTAAAACGTAAACAGAATCAACAATCGCATCGGCTTGTTCTACTAATGAATCCGCTTCAGCAAGCTCAGTCATCTCTTCAACCGCTAGTGACGTGTGTAACGCATCCGCTTGAGCGTCAAGGCTAGCACGGTTTTCAATATCTAAATCAAAGGTGGAACGAAACTCTCGAATATCGCTGTAAAGGTGATCGAAAAGGGGTTGGTCTAGCGCAGAAAGCTTCATTCGAATATCCTTGTTTCATGTTTAAAGGGAACGTCATTTTATTATTCACAAACGTACCGTTGTTCTCAACAAAATCACTTAACGGGCAAAGATACTAATCCAATCATCAACCAGATACAAAACCAATCACCGTAAAAGCGTTAACTTGATGACAAAATATACTTAACCCTCGACACTGCCCGCAATTAACCCAACAATTGAGATATCATTATTCGTATTTAATCACTTGCGAATTAAAGTAAAGCCCATAAAATTTCATTCATAACTATTTATACCGTAACACCCTATATTGCGGTAATCATATCTATGTTGGAGAAGTGATGATTGCAGGTCACCGTGGCGCGCGCGCAGTCGCCCCAGAAAACACCTTAATATCCATGAAAGCCGCCGCTGATGCGGGTGCCAAATGGATTGAGACTGATACACAACTTTGTGATGATTTAATCCCTGTGATTATTCATGATAAAAGTGTCCGTCGTTGTACCAATGGTTCCGGAAGTGTCCGTCATAAAACGCTCAGTGAATTAAAGCAATTAGATGCAGGAAGCTGGTTTGCGCCTGAATTTGCAGGTGCAACAATTCCAACGTTAACGGAACTACTCCAAGCCTGTGATGATTATGGACTAAGCCTTAATCTTGAAATCAAAGTCCATTATGAAGAAGAAGTGGAACTGCAAGTCAGTAAAACAATTGAAGCGATCAAGGCTTATGGTTTCGACACTGAGCGGCTTATTCTTTCCAGTTTTTCCTATAACGCTGTCAAGCAGTGCTTAAAGCAATGGCCAGAAGTTCGCCGTGGGTTGATCATTGAAGATTGGGTGCCTGATATTGCGCGTTTAGATGAAAAACTTGATCTTTATAGTATTCATTTGGATCATCATCTACTCAATAAAACACTGGCGCAAGAAATTACCGATGCCGGTAAAGTGCTCCAAATCTGGACCATGAATGATCCTAAGCAAGTGGATAAATTTACCCGTTGGGGAGTGAGTACGATTATTAGTGACGATCCTGGTTTATTAATCTCTGCAGCAAAAAAATAATACTCATTACCTAACACTTTGTTTGCGAGTCAGTTTATTGTTCATATTGACTCGCAGCACGCTGCCACTCTACTGCCCAGCCATTATTATTCTCATCAAAATCCCCCCCCTATTTTAAGCGGTGTTTATACTAAACCTCATGACATCCAAAAATGGATCTTTACATTCCAAAATAATGTGAACATTTTGTATCTGAACTCATTAATATATAAATATATGTTTATAGAGGATATAATTTAATGTTTGTTTGTTTATATCTCTATTTTATTACACACAACATCAGATAATTATGCTAACAACTGTCAAACGACAACTTATTTGATATCTAGTGGAGCACACTATTCATGTCAGCCTATGACACCGTATGTATAATGGCAGCCATTGCTGTCCTTATTTCAATTATTAATAACCGTATTGGTAAATTCCAACCCACAATTGCCATTACAGGCTGGTCGATAGCGATATCATTTATTCTCTTAATATTAAGTAAGTTAGGTTATATTCCACTTAATAATGAGCATGAACTGATTCAGATGGTACAAGGGGTTAAATTTGATGACTTCTTACTCAAAGGTGTATTAGGCTTCCTCCTTTTTGGTGGCGCATTAAATATCCAATTACCTCATCTTAAAGATCAGAAGTTTGAAATATCGTTTCTTGCGCTTGTGAGTACCCTCTTTTCAACCTTTTTTATCGGTGCGGTGCTATGGGCACTGTTTAAGATATTAACTATTGATATCGATTTTATCTATTGCTGCTTATTTGGTGCATTAATTTCACCAACCGATCCAATTGCCGTATTAGCCATTGTTAAAAAGCTTAATGCTCCCCAACGGATCTCAACTCAAATAGAAGGCGAATCACTGTTCAATGATGGTGTTGGCTTGGTTATTTTTGTGACGCTGTTTGAAATTGCATTCAGTAAAACTGCCCCAACGGTATCCAGTACTGCGATGCTATTTATACGTGAGGCATTAGGAGGTATTGCCTTTGGTGCCATACTGGGCGTGGTATTCCATTTCTTAATCAAAACCTCACATGACAATATGTTCCGTTTGATTTTGACCATTTTGATCCCAACATTTGGTTATGTTGTCAGTGAGCATATTGAAGTCTCAGCACCGCTGGCAATGGTTGTGGCGGGTATTATTATTGGTAACTGGACCCGTAATACGATTTCAAAAGAGGCTTCTCATCAGATCTCGCATTTATGGGAACTTGCAGATGAAATCTTAAACGCGATTTTATTTTTATTGATCGGCTTTATGATGATCACTTTCACTTTCCACGCTATTGATATAGTAGCGGTTGTGATTGCTATACCATTAGTGCTACTAAGCCGTTATCTCTCGGTGAAATACGCTTACAAAGTCTTTAGCCGTCAGCGCCACTATAATCCATTATCAGTGAAAATATTAACCTGGGGTGGCTTACGTGGGGGATTAGCATTAGCAATGGCGATGGCAATTCCATCAGGTATCCCCATTGGTTTTAGCCCTGATATTGATGTTAAAGAAATCATTGTATTAATGACCTATGCGGTGGTTATTTTCTCAATTATTGTGCAAGGCTCAACAATTACGCCAATGATTCACCAAGCAAAAGCAGAACAAGAAAAAATGGATCAAGCCACGGTAAACTCTGACTCAAAGACAGAAACGTCAACAACCGATAACAGTAATAACAGTAATAACAGTAATAACAGTAATAACAGTAATAACAGTAATAACAGTAA
>CAMQXY010000175.1 GCA_947039005.1 uncultured Photobacterium sp. | reverse complement strand
CAAGATAAAGACGGTAAAGACCAACAACCGTCAGCAATAACGATGCAACAAGGCGAACCAAACGGTGATCAGCAACAAGTGCTTTCGGTCAGTAATCCGATCTTGAAAAAACTTGAGCAAGTACCTGACGATACCGCAGGGTTAATTCGAGCCCAATTAATGTTGCAAGCACAGCAAAGAGCCGAGCAGCAGCAAAGTAATAAATCATGGTAATAGAGAAGATAAAAATGTCAGTAAATAAAAATAATTGGGTTAAAAAATGCCTCTCTCCATGGTTATTACTTTTAACCATGTTAGTCGCATTATTGCCACTACAAGCAATGGCGGCACAAGCAGAAGCAACGGTGTCTAAAAATGTTGTTGCGGTGAATCAAGTATTTCAATTATCGGTTTCAGTCGATACGGCTATTAATCCCGACAGCGTTGATTTTAGTGTTTTAAGCCCTAATTTTGCTTATGGCCAACCGAGTGTCAGTAGCTCAACGTCATTAATTAACGGAACCATGTCACGCAACACGACCTGGACGATTGCGGTTGCTGCAAAAAATGTCGGAACGGCCACAATTCCTGCCTTTAAAATAGGCAGCTCTGAAACAACACCGATCACTATTACAGTCCTTAAAGGCAGTCAAAAAAACAATTCAGCAGCAGATCAAGCCAATGTCAAAGTGACCGCTGAAATCGATAAAAACGCACTTTATGTTGGTGAAAGTATTAATTATCGCGTTAAGATTTTAATTGGTGAGCAACTATCTCAAGCATCATTGAGTGCGCCGTCTGGTGACGGTTTAACAGTGTCACAAGTGGGTCAAGATGCCCAAAATAATATCGTCCAAAATGGTCGTCGTTATTTAGTCATCACCCGAAATTATCAAATTACCGCAGAAAAAGCAGGTAAGGTGATCATCCACGGTTCAACATTCAATGGTAGTGCTATTCGTGGTGCCAATGGTTTTAGTTCAGGTATTACTATTCCAGTTAAAGAAAATGCTCGAAATATTAGCCTGAATATCAAACCTAAACCTACAGATTACAAAGGATTATGGTTACCAACACCAAATCTACAATTACAGCAAACATGGCAACCACAAGTCTCTAACCAAAATGATGTCACCACTAAAGTTGGCGAGCCAATAACCCGTACCATTACCTTACGGATTAAAGATGTTGCTCAAAGTAATATGCCAAATATAAACCTTACCTACCCTGACACCGTACGTATTTATAATGAAAAACCTGAATATCGTACAGAAAATGGCTACAGTGTTATGACGTTAAAACAAGTCATCATTCCTCGCCAAGTAGGTAAAGTTGCACTCCCTTCGCTAACGATTAACTGGTGGAATACAGCAACAGCGAAACAACAACGCAGTGAAATAACAGGCTTAACCTTAAATGTGATCGCAGATCCAACGGCTAATAACCAATTTTCACCACCAGCAACAATAACGCCAGCAGCAACGACAACAATAAATCCAGTAAAAACGATGACAACCGCTGGCATATGGCCATGGGCGACGCTAATTTTTGCAATATTGTGGTTAATCACCCTTGCGTTATTACTTAAAAAACGTCAACAAACAACTGCAACAACAGCCGTGATATCCATTGAAAAAAATGATGGGATTTCAGCGCTTGAGGCAGCGATTAATACCAATGATCCGATTAAAGTGCAAACTTTCTATCAGCAATGGCGTCAACAGCAGCATACAATGCTCAACACTCAACCGCTGCTATTACAGCAACTCGATGATGAAGTACAAACGATGATGGCCTCTCATTATTCACCACTAGATAGCGAATGGAATAACCAGACATTGTTAGGCTTATTAACACAAGCTAAACAACTGACGCTAACTAAAAAAACACATAAGGTATTATCTAGCTTAGATCCAGAATAAAACCTTAAAATAAAGAGCTGATAACAATAGCTTCTTAAAAACGCCTAATATTGATTCATTTTCACTAATGTAATGAATATTAGGCGTTTTTATTTTTGTAATAAAATGTAAAACAACATTACACAATGTTATGAATGACATAAACAATCCAGCCAACAAACCATTAACAGTTAAATCCCCCTCACTGAACCCTATTTTGTATTTTCGTGACATAGACCGACATAAACGCTGATATTGATACTAAAATGTGACCAAAACGTAATAATAGTTGTTAAAAAACAGCAATAACTGTGCTTATTAAAAGAAGGCTGGCTATTTGAAACAGATCCTGTTAAAAAATGTTTCTGTTACAAAATATAAAACTCTAACACAACAATAAAAATGCAGGATGAACTATGAGCCAACCACAACCCTTCCTTGCCAGAGTCGCTAATGGCAGTTTAGTAATACAGATATTGGTGGGTATTATTGCCGGCGTTGCTTTAGCCGTCATCTCCCCATCATCAGCCCTTGGCATGAATTTTTTTGGTGGGCTATTTGTTGCCGCATTAAAAGCAGTCGCGCCTATATTAGTGTTTATTTTGGTGGCATCATCGATTGCCAATCAAAAGAAAGGCACCCATACCAATATGAAGCCAATTATTTTCCTCTATTTATTAGGAACATTATTAGCAGCCTTTACCGCCGTAGCAATGAGCTTTCTTTTCCCTACCACTTTAACGCTTGTTACTAACACGACCTCTATCGCGCCACCAGAAGGTATTGTAGAAGTTATTAATTCACTGTTTTTTAAAATTGTGGATAACCCAATTAATGCATTAATGACCGGTAACTTTATTGGTATTCTGGCATGGGCAATTGCATTAGGTTTCTCACTTCACCAAGCAAGTGATGCCACTAAGCAAGTTTTCCAAGACATGTCTGATGGCGTAACATTGATTGTACGTTTTATTATTCGTCTTGCTCCCATTGGTATTTTTGGGCTTGTTGCGCATACTTTTGCTCAAACAGGCTTTAATGCGCTATTAGGTTATGCTCACCTACTGGCTGTCTTACTTGGTTCAATGGCTATTATTGCATTAGTAGTTAACCCTATTATCGTGTTTGCCAAGATCAAAACTAACCCTTACCCACTTGTTTTCCGTTGTATTCGTGAAAGTGGTATTACCGCCTTCTTTACCCGTAGTTCAGCAGCAAACATTCCTGTGAACATGAAGCTATGTAAAGATCTTGATCTCCATGAAGATACTTATTCAGTTTCTATTCCTTTAGGCGCAACCATTAATATGGGCGGTGCTGCAATTACCATCACGGTCTTAACCTTGGCAGCTGTACATACACTAGGCATTGAAGTTGATCTTGCTACAGCTGTATTACTGAGTGTGGTTGCTGCGGTATCTGCATGTGGCGCATCAGGTGTTGCTGGCGGCTCGCTACTGTTAATTCCATTAGCGGCAAGCTTATTTGGTATTCCAAACGAAGTCGCAATGCAAGTTGTTGCGGTGGGCTTTATTATTGGTGTGATTCAAGATTCAGCAGAAACAGCACTGAACAGTTCAACTGATGTGGTATTCACTGCCGCAGCATGTATGGCAGCAGAGCGTAAACAAGCTAATGTAGTCTTACAAAAATCATAACGTACATTGCTAACAATATAAAAACACAACATAAATAATACGGCTATCGTCTGATAGCCGTATTTCTATATACAAGCACTCTCAATACCAGCACTCTAATTAATCGCTATTGGTTGCTTTGCGGATAACGTTATTTGAATTATCAATCAGATTATTAACCGCTTTTTCTTTATTCTTTTTCACTGCCCGCCCAACACTTTTCTCTGCATAAGTACCATCTTTAAGTTCTTTCATGGTTCTTGTGGTGTTGTTATATTTATTCTGCGTTTGTTTTATTGCACTATGAGTACCATTAATAGTATTTTCAATATGAGAAAGTTGTTTATCCACTTTATAAAGGTGCTTTATAACACCATCGGCATGTACCCCAGTTGAGGCTGTAAGTAAGACAATTAAGGGGATAAAACGAAGGTTTTTTTGCATCATTATTAATTCCTCTCTCTAAATATTCATTCTTATTATGCAAATCTTACCGACAAAACTATTAATTTAAGACTAAAATGTAATAATAAAACGCAAAAAGGCTATTATTATTACATTTTCATACGCAATCTGGTCGTTGTTTGAATAAATGAAGCAAATATCGAAAACTTCACTATTGATAAAAAGATCTAATGACGATGATTGAATTATTTAGTTGGTAACCATGTGTCTTCGCCCGATAAAATCGCCGATACTGACAGTACGTTACCCCTAACGTCCTATCCTCAACATCGATAAAGAGGGCTTCGTCATGACGATCATTAGCGCACATAATACAAGTTATACCATCGCAAAATCAGCCGTTACTAAAGCGAGCAAACAACTCTCTGCTGCTGGGTATTTTACCGATATATTCTGTATGGACCGCCGCTTTAGGTTAGTGATCAATAACGATAAACAATTACCTTATGAATATGCTATCCACTTTATTCCCAGTGTTAATGGTGATGAAACACACCTCGAAGTCTTTATTAAAAATGAACAACAACGCTATTTTGTCGATGATTTTTCAGAGCCTGAACTCATCGCAGATATTATCAATCACTACCAATATTACAGCACTAGCGAGTTTTAACGTTGCCATAATAAAACTATAGAGGTCATATGCTTGAACACCTAACCAGCATAATCACTGAACTTTGTAGTATTATTATTGTGACGGCTATTTTTAGTAGCCTTTTTCTTTATACGCGCCAACCCATTATTCTTGCTTATATCTTTACAGGGGTTGTTATTGGTCCTTATGGACTCCAACTAGTAACAAATGCCACCAGCATTAGTCAAATGGGGCATCTTGGAGTCATTCTGCTACTGTTTATTCTGGGGCTAAATTTACAACCTCAGCGGTTACTGCATTTATTTAAACAAAGTGCAGTGATCACTATTGTCAGTTGTTTATTATTTTTTATTAGTAGTTTTTTATTTGCATTGTTGATCAATCTCTCAATGACTGATGCCTTAATTACAGCTGCGGCAATGATGTTCTCGAGTACCGTTATAGGTCTTAAACTGATCCCGACCACGACCCTGCACCACTTACGTATGGGTGAAGTAATGACCAGTATTTTATTGATACAAGATATTATCGCTATTAGCGTATTATTACTGCTTAATATCGATACTCACTATAGTCTCAGCATTAGTCTCAGTTTATTAGCGATTAAATTGATCGTTATTATTATCAGTGCTTACTTAGCCGTAAAATACATCATGTTACCGTTATTAAAGCGATTTGATATCATTCAAGAATACAGTTTTATTGCTACACTCGCATGGTGCTTTTTTTGGGCATTATTGAGCGACAGTATTGGTTTATCGTATGAAACAGGGGCGTTTATTGCAGGAATATCTCTAGCCGTCAGTCCAGTGTCACAAGCCATTGCCGTACACCTTAAACCGTTACGAGAATTTTTCTTGATCCTCTTTTTCTTTGCTATTGGTGCTAAGATAAATTTATGGAACAGTGATATTTATACCGTCTTAGGTATTGTTTTTGGGGTCTGTCTTATTCGAATCAAAGCATGGGGATTTAAAATTGCACTTATTTTAGCCCATGAAAATGAAATAGAAAGTGTCGAACTGCGAGCGCGTTTAAGTCAAGCGAGTGAATTTTCTCTGTTATTGGCCTACGCAGCAATCACGCAAGGATTACTGTCAGAACAAGGCAAAACCTTTATTGAAACCGTAACGATTACCACATTTGTTATTTCAACCTATTGGGTTGTACGCCGTTACCCTACTCCAATCTCTATGGTCAATAATCTTCGTAAAGATTAACAAAAAAAA
>CAMQXY010000174.1 GCA_947039005.1 uncultured Photobacterium sp. | reverse complement strand
TGCGTGATCCGTTATTTTAATTTTCCCTACAGGAAGTATATGAAAATCCTTATCGATGAAAACATGCCTTATGCTCAGCAATTATTTAGTCAATTGGGCGAGGTGATTGCTAAGCCTGGACGTAATTTAACCGCTGATGATTTAGTGGGCATTGATGCCTTAATGATCCGTTCTGTCACTAAAGTAAATGCTGATCTTATTGCCAAAGCCGATAAATTGAAATTTGTGGGTACCGCAACCGCAGGTCAGGATCATGTGGATCAGGATTTATTAGCCGCAAAAGGGATTACGTTTACCGCAGCACCCGGTTGTAACAAAGTCGGTGTGGCGGAATATGTATTAAGTAGCTTGATGGTATTAGGTCAGCAGCAGGATTTTTCTATTTTTGATCGCACTATCGGTATCATCGGTGCGGGTAACGTAGGAACGTATTTAGCTAAATGTCTTGATGCGCTCGGTATTCGTTATTTATTAAACGATCCTTTAAAGCAAGCTCAAGGTGATAAGCGTGAGTTTCATTCACTTGAGCGTTTATTGGCTGAGTGTGATGTGATCACCACCCATACCCCGATAACACGCACAGGTGATCATCCAACCCATCATTTAGTTGACGCTGATTTTTTAGCGGCGATGAAGCCCAATGCGATTTTAATTAATGCCGCCCGTGGTCCCGTGGTTGATAATCAGGCGTTAAAACAAGCTCTGCAAGCGGCAAACTCAGGTTTAGGTAAAGTATTAACCGCAGTATTAGATGTATTTGAGCAAGAGCCTGTCGTGGATTTAGAATTGTTGCCTTTATTGGCATTTGCTACCCCACATGTGGCGGGATATGGTCTTGAAGGCAAAGCGCGTGGCACCACGATGGTGTTCAACAGCTTTTGTCAATTTTTAGGTAATGATCATCACGCATTGGCGAATGATTTATTACCGATTGCGCCTGTACCCTTGGTACAATTAAGTCGACAATGGGATGAAGCAACGCTATTTAGCTTGATCCAATTGGTTTATGATGTCCGTAAAGATGATGGTATTTTCCGTCGTCAAATGTTAGCTGCTGGTGACGATAACAGCAAAATGGCAACCGCTTTTGATCTAATGCGTAAAAATTACTGGGATCGACGTGAATATAGTGCGATTACAGTAGCGGCGAAGGCCGAGTTTGCGGTAGAGTCGCTGGCTAAATTAGGTTTTACAGTAGTAGAGGTCATTTAATGAGTCAGGAATATGATATCGCAATACTCGGCGCAACAGGCGCAGTGGGCGAAGCTATGGTCGAAGTGCTAGAAGCGCGCAATTTTCCTGTTCGCAATCTTTACTTGCTGGCAAGTGATCGTAGCGCAGGAAAAGCGTTACGTTTTAAAGGTAAATCGACGCGTGTTCGTAATGTAGAAGATTTCGATTGGAGCCAAGTGCAAATTGCCTTGTTCTCAGCAGGTGCTGAAGCATCACGCCATTGGGCACCGATCGCGACTGAGCAGGGTGTTGTGGTTATCGATAATACCTCTGAATTCCGTTACGAATATGATGTACCGCTGGTTATTCCTGAAGTGAATCCAGAAGCGATTGCGGATTACCGTAACCGTAACATTATCGCTAACCCTAACTGTTCAACAATTCAAATGTTAGTGGCGCTTAAGCCGATTCAAGATGCTTACGGTATTGATCGTATTAACGTGGCTACTTACCAGTCAGTATCAGGTTCTGGCCGTAAAGGTATCGATGAGCTAGCAGGGCAAACAGCAAAACTGCTTAATGGTCTGCCAATTGAAACCAAAGCTTACGATAAGCAAATTGCATTTAACTGTATTCCTCAGATTGATGAGTTTATGGATAACGGCTACACCAAAGAAGAAATGAAAATGGTGTGGGAAACGCAGAAGATTTTAGGCGATTCAAGTATTCGTGTGAATCCAACCTGTGTGCGCGTGTCATCATTCTTTGGTCATGGCGAAGCGGTGCATGTTGAAACGCATCAACCGATTGTATTAGACGATGTGATTAACTTACTTGAAAATACTGATGGTATTGAAGTATTCCCAACCAATGAATACCCAACTCAAGTTACCGATGCTGTTGGTAAAGATCATGTAATGGTTGGTCGTATTCGTGAAGATATTAGTCATCCATGTGGTCTTAATATGTGGATTGTAGCTGATAACGTCCGTAAAGGCGCAGCGACTAACAGTATTCAAATTGCAGAAAAATTGATTGCAGATTATTTGTAATTAGCTGCAATAAAAAAGTAGGTGTTAGATCGCGCTCTTAGTGTCTATTAACATTAAGACTACTAACAAACTTGCTAACAAAATAACAAAGCGATGGGTGCAAGCCTGTCGCTTTTTTATTTCGTTAGCGACTAGCTTTTCTTTTGTTGATAACTTGACATAATATGATACTTGTTGTGATTGAATATCATCATTTAAACTGATTGATAGTGATCGCTATTATTAGGTCGTTATCACCAGAAACTATTATTTCGAATTTGTTGCTATGCGACGATTTCGGGCAATTTTATCTCTGCCAAAGAGGAATGTAGGCAGTGTCTAACATCCCAAAAATACTTAAACGTATGGTACTACCGGTCGCTTTTGTTACTATTTCGTCTTACTTACCCGTAGTGAATGCAAATACTATACGTATCGTCGGTCCTGCGAATGAAGACAGCTCGTATGCGACTCCTAATCGAGATTCAGCTACGAGTCAGTTAAACGCACCTACAAAACAGTTTTCGACATCATCATTAATGGCAAAAAGCTATGGTCCAACGTATGAAAGTGAAACGTTGTGGGCTATTGCATCGCGTCATTTACCCAATAAAGATGTCTCTATTTTTAAAGTCATTGGTGCGATTTACAATCTTAATCATGATGCCTTTGAAAATAACAATATCCATTCACTGTTGCCTGGAAGTTATTTAAAACTACCGACAATGAATCAAATTCAGCAGCAACGTATTAGTGCTGTTAGCCGCAAATTAGCAGCGGATCAATTACGCGCCCCTTATGCGACTGAATTAGAAAAACGCCGCTTGGCAGAATTAAAAGCGTCGAAATCTGTGGTGGCTGAAAAAGTTGATTCTGCATCAGATAAGACAACGTCGCTGAAAAAAACAATTATTGCTACAGTGCCAACGATTAGCTATGACGTTGCGCCTCAAGTGAAGACTGACAATACCGCTAAGCTAACAGAACAACCTGTAACCACAGTATCTGCACCTGATAATACGACACCGCTGAAAAAAACAATTATTGCGACAGTACCCACGATCAGCTATGACATTGTGCCTCAAGCGAAGATCGCCAATTCAGATAAGCTGACCGAACAACCCGTAACCGCAGAAAATACCCCCCGTGCAGCGATGGATAACAATACCATCAATGCCGCGGTGATTGCTGATGTTGCTGATGTTGATCATAGTACGATAATTCCAGCGAAACCGATCCAACCAGAAATCGATGTTACTGATGTTAAAATGGATGCGCTCGTAGAAAGTAACCATTCATTACGGTTACGCTTATCTGCGATGCAGCAAGATATGGCGATATTGAAAGACCAAGTCACTGAAGGTGATAGTATTCGTCAACAAATGGTGTCGTTTTTAGAGCAACAAAAACAGTTACAGCAAGTTGCTATCGAAGCGCCAGTACCTGAAACATTACTTGATCGTTTGACTAATAATCCGTGGGCATTGGCTGCTGCAGGGATTATTCCTGGCGGTTTGATTGCAGCATTACTGGCGTTATTGTTATTCCGTCGTAAGAAAAATGATCCTGAACAGCCATCGTTACCAGCACCTATGAGTGATAACGATAATACTGTAATTGTTGTACCGCCAATCGACTCGGAGGGTACTGATCAGGATGACGATCTTGATGATTTATTTGCAGACGATGATTTGTTTGCGGATATAGAGCAAAGCAAGCATGTCAATAAAAGTGACGATGTTCAGTTTAATGCTGTTATTGAGGAAGACAAAGCATCTCAGAATAATGCCACTGATCTTGATGATACGGTATTTGATAACGCTCTTAGCACAATTTCTGTCACTAACGATGATGCTATCGGTATTGAAGACATGGAACGTGCGTTGGATGAGCTTGATGCGAAAACTGAGCAGAATGCCGATGAAGCACTTGCTGCGTTGTGGGAGAAATCGCTTAGCGAAGAAGACAAGACTAATTTTGATTTGTCTGAATATGATGAAGCGATTATTTCATCGACAGCACCAACATCAACGGCTGAAGATGATAATGATGCGGATAAACCATTATCAGACCAAGCGTTATTAGATGAAATACTTCAGCAAGCGCAAGCGTCACAGTTACCATCAGAAGATGTGTCTCTATCAGCAATGCATACTGAGCAGGATGGCAATAAAGCGGTTGCTCAAGATGAATTGGATGCATTATTCACCCAGTTTAATCATGATTTACCTGATATTACGGCTGTGGCGACTCCTGTTGATGAGAATGATGAATCATTATTTGCTGAAGGCAGCACTGAACTATTAGATGATTTAGTTGCTGATGACGATGATAAAGCCTTTGGTAGTGATATTGAATTAGCGGAAGGTAGCACTGATTTATTAGATGAACTGTTAGCGGCTGATCCCGCGACAATGACCTTTAATCTTGATGATCTGCCTGAGTTTGATGAGCAAGCAGCGTTTGATCACTATGATGAAGATATGTCAGCACTGCCTGCTGCTGATGCTGTTCATAATACTCCGTTAAGCTTGGATGATTTACCTGAATTTGATGAAAATTCAGCGTTTGATGATCCACAAGCAGCGCCATTAGAACAAATGGATGATCGCTCAGAGATTGATGAACAAGTAGCAATAGATAATGTAACTCGTCAGCTTCAACAGGCAGCACAAGCAGCAGAACAACGTCAACAAGCGTCAGTAGATAATACTAGCGCTAACATTGAGCCTGATTACTCGCCGTTTGATACCGCCCGTCATTTGGAATATGCGTTTGATAACATTGATGTCAGTACGTTGCCTGAGTTTGATGAAGATGAGGCATTATTTGCATCATTTGAAGAGCAGCATGAGTTAGAACAATACGCGATTGAGCGTGGCTTTAAACCTCAACCCTCGTCGCAAGGCATTACTTCGGCAGCGACGGTTGATCGTTCTCCTGAAACTGAACAAGATCGGATTGATTCTGCAGGCTTAGATATGGATGCATTGTTGTTTGATGCTTCAGATTCTGCCGTGGTTACGCCGCAGCGCGGACTTAATAATGATGAGCGCGATCAACTGTTAGCATCAACTATTGATAGTACGATTGCTGATAATGAAGATGTATTAGCTGAAGATGAAGCGGCTGTTTGGCAAGGTGCGACACCAGAACCTGAACTTGCCGGTGAAGATTGGTCGAAACAACCTGATCTGGCGCAAGAGGATATTAAAGCGGCTACAACGACATCTCCGAATTATATCAGTATTGATGAATTGCTAGCTGATGATCCTAATTACCATCAAGAAGATCCTGATGAGAAGCCATTAAACCTTGATGTTGGGTTGAAGGCATTTCCTGATATGTTTGCTAATATTCGTCAATATGATGTTGATAGTGCCGGGGAATATGCGGGTCAGTTGGATCTAGCAAAAGCGTATCTTGAAATGAATGATATCGGTGGTGCTGTTGATTTGCTGCAAGATATCGTTTTAAAAGGTGAGGGTGAGACCCAAGCAGAAGCGAATGCCTTGTTAGATAAGTTTAAGACGAAGAAGTAAAACAGGTTTCGAGGCAGAGCAGGGACGAGGGTTCTAGTTTCGAGATAAAAAGCGATAGGTGAAAGCCTGTCGCTTTTTTTGTATATGTGAGGTTTAGAGGGACGAAGGGCTAGGAAGAGCAGTGCTAGAGAGTGTCCTAAATTCTGTGTAACTGTTGGG
>CAMQXY010000173.1 GCA_947039005.1 uncultured Photobacterium sp. | reverse complement strand
ATCCCTCGGCGTTCGCGCTGTGCCGGTTCAAGTCCGGCCCGGGGCACCATCTTTTAAAAAAGCTCATCATTTGATGAGCTTTTTTTTCGTCTGATGATTATTGAAATTATTAATATTAAGGTAATGTTGATTAACTTTGTGCGTTAATATCGTTTTTTAGCGTCATCTGAGGAAGAAATACAGTTTCTGGTAAACTCAACAGCCTCATTAGCAGTCCATTCTCCTTTAGCTTTTTCTTTTAGTTGTTTACACCATTTTTCGCTACCGACGGTTGGTGAACATGCTGACAATAAAAAGACAGCAGTTAGCAAAACTAAAATTGTTTTCATTGGCATCCTTTCTTTATGTGCATTAAATTTAGTTATTATTTGATCCTGATTACAGCTTAGGTCGTTTAAATTATTATGTTAATTATTTAATACTACACTCAGTTAGGAATAACGACATTATATTCATACCAATGTTGTTAGCACTAGGAGGGTGAATGAAATTAAATTGTGATATGGGTGAAAGTTTTGGTGCGTGGAAGATGGGTAATGATAGTGATGTGATGCCATGGATTTCGATGGCAAATATTGCGTGTGGATTTCATGCATCAGATCCTGACACCATGGCAGAGACTATCCGTTTAGCTAATCAACATGCTGTTATGTTAGGAGCACACCCTAGTTATGACGATAAACTAGGCTTTGGTCGGCGTCATATCTCGCATTCATTAACCGCGATAGCGCATTTAATTACTTATCAAATTGGCGCACTAGAAAGTTTGTGTCAATTACAGTCATCAACGCTTCATTATGTAAAACCTCATGGTGCGCTTTATCACGATATGATGGTGGATGAACAGATCTTTACTGTTATTGTTAAAACTCTTGGTATATTAAATCGTGATCGTAGCCAATCATTGGCGTTGATGGTGCTTTCACGTAACGATAATCACCGTTATCAATCCATTGCTGCTGACTATAATGTGACCCTGATATTTGAAGCTTTTGCTGATCGTGCATATTTATCATCAGGTATGCTTATGCCTCGAGATCAACCTAGTGCAGTATTAAAAACGGTGACGGCCGTACAACATCAAATGCAGCAATTATTACAAGGTAAAGTGAAAACGTATGAGGGAGATTGGCTAACATTACAGGTCGATTCAGTCTGTGTGCATGGTGATAATCCACAAGCGATAGAATTAGTAAAAATTTTATCTGAATTAATAACGGTAACAAAATCATTGTCGTGAAGAGAGAGGAATAATATGAAAATTACTCCAATTTCAGAAGGTACGCTAATGGTTGAGTTTAGTGCTGTGATTAGCGCTGAAACAACGCAGACTATTGCTGATTTTGTGACTTACATTCAACGGCAATATGGCTTATTTATTGTTGATATTGTACCTTCATACACCAAAGTGATGTTGCAATATAAGTTGGATCGTTGTGATTTTAAACAATTACAACAAAGTAGTCTGCAGTGGTATCAAGGTTATGATCCTCAACAGCAGTTAACGATAGTGACGGTACATCATTTAGCGGTTTATTATCATCCTGAAGTCGCTCCCGATTTACAACCATTGGCAGCATCGAAGCAATTGAGTATTGAGGCGGTGATTGAATTGCATAGTTGTCAGATTTACGATGTTGGTGCGATAGGTTTTGCACCAGGTTTTGCTTTTTTATCTACCGTTGATTCCATACTTTCTACCCCTCGTCATGCCACTCCTCGTCAATATGTTCCCGCAGGAAGTGTTGGTATTGCCGATCAACAAACCGCGATATATCCACAACATAGTCCTGGTGGATGGCATATTATTGGAAATTGTCCTCAATCCGTATTTGAAGCTGAGACTTATCCTCAATCATGTTTTGCCATTGGTGATAAAGTAAAATTTTATTCTATTGATCGCTCACAATTCTTGGCATTAGGAGGAGTGATATGTCCAGATTAGTCGTTATCAATTCGGGGATTTTATCATTAATACAGGATCTTGGACGTTATGGTGTCGCTCAGCAAGGGATAACTCAAGGTGGTGCAATGGATTTGCATGCTTTTTGTTGGGCCAATTACTTATTAGCGAATGATAGTAACGCTGCTGAATTAGAATTGACCGTTGGTTTAGCTTGTTTTGAGGCTCTTTCTGATTGCCAATGTGCACTTACTGGTGCTGATATGTCAGCAACAATTGATGGTGAACCAATAGCACCATGGCAAGCTTTTTTACTGAGAAAAGGGCAGAGATTACAGTTTGGTGCTGCTAAACATGGTTTACGTGCTTACCTTGCTATTCGAGGTGGTTTTAATGTTCCAATCGTGCTTGGTAGTGCTTCTACTGTTATGCGAGAACAACTCGGCGGATTAAATAATGGTCGTCCAGTTATGGAAAATGACATTCTTGAATGCTATCAATCTCTACTATTAACGGAATATTCATGTGTACCAACGGCATATATTCCTGATTATAGTGCAGATATTGTGTTACATGTAATTGAAAGCTATCAAGCAGATACATTCACATCTCAGCAAAAAGCGCTTTTTTATCAGCATCGTTATCAAATAACCGCTGCGTCTGATCGTATGGGATGCCGTTTACAGGGGGAAAAAATAACGATGATGACAACTCAATTAATTTCACAGCCGATTGCTCTTGGATCTATTCAAATTCCTTCCGATGGGTTACCGATAATATTATTAAATGATCGGCAGACACTAGGGGGATACCCTATTTTAGGGTGTATTGCACGAATGGATTTATTACGTCTTGGACAAGCAAAGCCTAATGATGAAGTGCAATTTAAAGTTATAGATGAACCGTTATTAATACACTACCGCCAAAAATGGATGGATTTCAGCCGATTTTTTGGTTTGCCTTTTTAGATAACGATAGTCTAGGTGAGTAATATAATAATTGGAGTGTTATTTTGAAAAATACCGCTACGTATATTTTTGGCTATGGAAGTTTAATCAATGCTTATTCTCGTCAACGTACAGGTACTACGGGTGATGCGATCCCTGTACTCGTTGAGGGATTACAGCGCCATTGGGGAATGATTGAGGGTAGTTATCCTATTTCGCCATTAGTGGTAGTACAAGGAAAAGGTCAATGTAATGGCGTACTTATTGAGGTGGATGCTGTCACTCTCGCTGAATTTGATAAGCGCGAGCATGGTTACCAGCGAGTAAATATTCAATGGGATAATATTACTTTTGTAAGCAATAAGCCTTCAGTTATCACTGGTACAGTGTGGGTATATATCAATAATGACTTTTGTTCGCCATGTAGCCAAAAACCGATCATTCAAAGTTATATTGATACTGTTTTAGCTGGATGTTTATCTATTTCGCCACAGTTTGCTGAACTTTTTATGTTAACAACACAGGGATGGCAATATGCCTATGAAAATGATCGTCATCAACCTAAATACGGTAATTTAGCTCATGTTTTTGAGCAAGATAAAAACACTATTGATCAATTAGTTGAATTGGCAATAATACGTTCTCATCAATACTCACAAGAATAAAGGACTAAATGGCTAAGCCAAATAAGAAAGGACCGGTAAAAACGGTTGATGTGTTATGTTGCCACTGTAAAACGCTGTTATTTAAATATCGCAAAGGCGGTAAAGGCGCGTTAGTGAAATGTTTTAAAGAAAGAATCAGCAAAGATTTTACTCAGCAAGCTTGTACTTGTCCTGAGTGTAATACTGTATTTGCACGTGAAATGTTAGTACGGGGAACTCCGGCATATAAAATTATTGGTGGGAAAGCGATAGCGAAATGACGAACATCAAACAGCCATTTAAAAATGACTGTTTGATGAGAACGTAATTATTTAATTAATACGGGAGCAGGACAATTTATTTGCTTACTAATTAATACCGCTTTTAAATCGAGTAATTTACGTTTATAGGTTGCACGTACTAGTTGATAGTCAACGGAAGGGGCGAACCATAATGACAGTTGACGATCACTTTTCTTTATTTGATCAACTCGAATAGTTTTAAGTTTACCAAAATTAGTCTCTAGTGTTTCTTCACCGATGACTTTAAAGAAGTAATGGCTGGTATCATCACTATTTTGTAAGATAAAATCAAAATTCTTCTTACCTTGCATGATGTCTAATCGCATTTGTGCACCGATTGCATCACCATCAAGGATTGGTAATAAGGATTCACTAAATTGATGAGATTTACCGTCTTTTATTACGGTTGATTTAGCGCCATTATCGGTAAAAGTAGCTGATACTTTACCTGTCATTAAACCTTTTATATTTCGTTCAAAAGAATCAGTCACAAAGCTTTGACGTTGTGGTGACCAATGAATTTTTGAATGTTGGCTTAATTTTGCTTTGGTAATTAACATGTTGATAGTGCTATAAGTGTTAATAGTTGCCTGAGTACCATTCCAGATTAAATTACGTTGATAATGGCCAATATCATGTCCCTCAAAAAAGACTTTGTAGTTTAATGTCTTATTACAGTCGTTGATTTTACTCGGGGATAATTGAGATGAAGTGTTATTTATTTTATTGGGAGCATTATCTACTCTAGAAGAGACCATGCTAGAAGACGGTGCTAATATGTCGGCGTTAGCATAGATGGTGATGCTAAATAAACTGACGAAAGACAAAGTAATAATAGGCAATAAACGCACGAACACTCCTGAAACAATTAAAAATAGCGATGTTAATAATAGATGCTAACAGTCTAGCAGATGTTCCATGAAATTAACGCTGTTGATTATGATGCAATATCGAGATAACCGAGTGAATAATGAATAATTAAATAAAAAATGCATTAAATTTAAAGTTATTTTTAATCAATGGGTTAAGATGTTTTTATTGTCGATGTATTTTATGTGTTAAAATTCCGTTTAATAACCTATTGTTTTTTATGTGATATTTTAACAGGTTATATCTTAATTATATGACATTTAAAATGTAAACCATTTGACGTAATTAGCAGAGAAGCCTATTTTTATTTGGTTATTATATATGTATTTCACTTAGAGGAGTTAGAAATGAAAAAGATGAACTCGTCATATCGATTACAGATTATTAAGGAAGTTGCCCAAAAAAGGCAAATTCAGTCCATCGATGATCCAATGGCGAGGCATATATCTGAACTCCTCGATTGTCATCATGATACGCCAGTCAGAACAACCCCTACATTTTTGGATAATCATTACGATGATCATATTGGTGGTTGGGTAAGTGATTTGTGGCAACCGAATAAGTAAAGAATGGCGTTAAATTCAATGATCTTATTTGTTTTAGGTACAATATTGATTGTACCTTTTTCATGATTGGTCGACATGAGATATAAAAATTGTTAGTGAGAGACTGGAACAAATATCGGCACTGATGTACATTGCGTCGTCTTTATTTTTTTAGGCTGACAGATGAATTATACCGAATTTGATAGTTACGCACGTAAATGGATTTTTACTCATGCGTCGATGCCTGTTGTTGAGGCTGATTTAGTAAAAATAAAACCATTTACTCAAGTTCGTTCGGCGCAATTGTGGTCTGAACATGTGAGTAACCAAAGTTCTGATGCTGATCATTTCGAGAAAGGTGATTGGGCTTTTGATAAAAAGATATGGTCAGAAGCAATTGATTGGCAAAAAGCTTGGGACAGTGATGAGCCTGAGTTACCAGCAGAACTATTGACAGAAATAAAATGGGAAGATAACACTACTGTATTTTTTTGTTATGAAAAATACAACATCATTGAAACTCAATGGGGTGTATTTAAACGTAATTGGAAGAATTTTTTATTTTTTGATGATGGTCCATTGTTACTTGGCCGTAAGCAAAAGCAAGTTGTTTGGTTTCAATCAAATGGCACATTCCAATTAGCGACTCGTCCATAAGCTAATTTTTAATGCCGTAGAAGTATTTACTTATACGGCATTTTATTAAA
>CAMQXY010000172.1 GCA_947039005.1 uncultured Photobacterium sp. | reverse complement strand
CCCCCATAAAAAAAGCCGATCATTTTCATGATCGGCTTTTTATTACAATTACAATCGTATCGAAATACGATTACTTAATCATTGCATGCCACTCTTGAATCGATGTTACGGTATTACGATCGTCAGCAGTGTGTGCCAAACAAGTCGCAAAACCTGCGTTTAAGGTAGTGGTGTAATTCACTTTTTCAGCCAATGCACTACGACGTAGTACTTTAGAATCCTCAATCGCTTGACGACCTTCAGCCGTGTTCACAATGTAGGTGTATTCATTATTCTTAATACGGTCAAGAATATGAGGACGACCTTCTTGAACTTTATTTACCAAGCGAGGGTTAATACCTGCTTCACCCAAAACAACAGCCGTTCCATGAGTCGCATCTAGTTGATAACCAAGTTTAATTAACTTAGAAGCTAAATCAACCACGCGTTTCTTATCACCTTCACGTACAGAAAGTAATGCACGACCTGATGATGGGTACTCTTTACCACAGCCTAACTCAGCTTTAGCAAACGCTTCAGCAAACGTATTACCAATACCCATTACTTCACCCGTTGAGCGCATTTCTGGGCCTAACAATGGATCAACACCTGGGAACTTATTAAACGGTAATACCACTTCTTTTACTGAGTAATAGGGTGGAATGATTTCTTTAGTGAAACCTTGCGAATCAAGAGATTGACCCGCCATCACGCGAGCGGCTATTTTTGCAACCGGTACGCCTGTCGCTTTTGAAACAAACGGCACTGTACGTGCGGCACGAGGATTAACTTCAATTAAGTAAACTTCGTTATCTTTGACCGCGAACTGCGTATTCATCAAACCACGAACACCCAATTCAAAAGCAAGACTCTTCACTTGCTCACGCATTACATCTTGAATTTCTTTGCTTAGCGTATAAGCAGGTAATGAACATGCAGAGTCACCAGAGTGAACACCCGCTTGCTCAATGTGCTCCATGATGCCACAAATAACCACTTGTTCGCCGTCACAAATCGCATCAACATCGACTTCAATCGCATCATCAAGGAAACGGTCAAGCAATACTGGTGATTCGTTGGAAACACTCACCGCTTCGTTAAAGTAACGACGTAAGTCTTGCTCATCGTATACAATTTCCATCGCGCGACCACCAAGTACATACGATGGACGTACAACTAATGGGAAACCGATGATTTTTGACTTTTCAATCGCCTGTTCCATCGTTGTTACTGTTGCATTTTCAGGCTGTAATAAACCTAAACGGTCAACAGCTTGTTGGAAACGCTCACGATCTTCAGCGCGGTCAATCGCATCAGGGCTAGTACCAATAATAGGTACACCAGCGGCTTCCAAAGCACGTGCTAATTTCAATGGTGTTTGACCACCGTATTGAACGATAACGCCTTTTGGTTTTTCAACGCGAGCAATCGCTAATACATCTTCCAATGTAACGGGCTCAAAGTATAAACGGTCAGAGGTATCGTAATCAGTCGATACTGTCTCTGGGTTACAGTTAACCATGATGGTTTCGTAACCGTCTTCACGTAATGCAAGTGATGCATGTACACAACAGTAATCGAATTCAATACCTTGACCAATACGGTTAGGACCGCCACCTAGAATCATTATTTTTTCTTTGGTGGTTGGATTCGCCTCACATTCTTCATCGTATGATGAGTACATATAAGCCGTATCTGATGCAAACTCAGCCGCACAGGTATCAACACGCTTGTACACTGGATGAATATTGAATTGGTCACGCAGTTTACGAATTTCGCTTTCAGCAACACCAAGCAATTTAGCTAAACGTGCATCAGCAAAACCTTTACGCTTTAGGCTTCGTAATGATTGTTCATTCAAACCTGCAAAACCAGCCGCTTTAACGCGTGCTTCATCTTTCACGATATCTTCAATTTGAACCAAGAACCAACGGTCAATATTGGTTAAGTTAAAGATACCATCAACAGACATACCTGCACGGAACGCATCAGCGATGTACCAAATACGCTCAGCACCAGCCGCTTTTAATTCATAACGAATTTTGCTCATTGCATCAGGTTCGTCAAGATCAACCATCTCATCAAAACCATTTGCGCCAACTTCTAGGCCACGCAATGCTTTATGCAATGACTCTTGTTGATTACGACCAATCGCCATCACTTCGCCCACAGACTTCATCTGGGTGGTAAGACGGTCATTGGCACCCACAAACTTTTCAAAGTTAAAACGTGGGATCTTCGTAACAACATAATCAATCGTCGGTTCAAATGACGCTGGTGTCGCGCCACCTGTGATGTCATTCATTAACTCATCAAGGGTAAAACCAATCGCCAATTTTGCAGCAATTTTAGCAATCGGGAAACCCGTCGCTTTAGATGCTAATGCTGATGAACGAGAAACACGTGGGTTCATCTCGATGATAACCATACGGCCATCTTCAGGATTGATACCAAACTGAACGTTTGAACCACCAGTTTCAACACCAATTTCACGTAATACTGCTAGCGATGCATTACGCATTAGCTGGTATTCTTTATCGGTTAGTGTTTGCGCTGGTGCAACCGTGATTGAGTCACCCGTATGGATACCCATTGGGTCAAAGTTTTCAATCGCACATACGATGATACAGTTGTCGTTTTTATCACGAACCACTTCCATCTCGTATTCTTTCCAGCCAATCAATGATTCATCAATCAATAATTCGCTCGTTGGCGATAAATCTAAACCGCGTGAACAGATTTCTTCAAATTCTTCTTTATTGTATGCAATACCGCCACCCGTACCACCCATCGTAAATGAAGGACGAATAATACAAGGGAAACCTACCATATCGAGCACTTTATAGGCTTCTTCCATGGTGGTTGCAGTATCAGCACGAGGACACTCAAGACCGATAGACTTCATTGCTTTATCAAAACGAGAGCGGTTTTCAGCCTTATCAATTGCGTCAGCTGTTGCACCAATCATTTCGACATTAAATTCTTTTAATACGCCATACTTTTCAAGATCTAACGCACAGTTAAGCGCAGTTTGGCCACCCATCGTTGGCAATACTGCATCAGGACGTTCTTTTTCAATGATCTTGCGTACCACTTCCCAGTGAATAGGCTCTATATATGTTGCATCCGCCATTTCAGGGTCGGTCATGATAGTTGCTGGATTAGAGTTTACCAGAATAACGCGGTAACCCTCTTCACGCAGCGCTTTACATGCTTGTGCGCCTGAGTAGTCGAACTCACACGCTTGACCGATAACAATCGGACCTGCACCTAAGATTAATACACTTTTAATGTCAGTACGTTTTGGCATTTTTACTACTCCCGGCTTAAGCGCTGTGTTTCTTGATTAATTCGATGAAATGATCAAATAGTGGTGCTGCATCATGTGGACCAGGGCTCGCTTCTGGGTGGCCTTGGAAACTAAATGCTGGCTTGTCGGTACGATGGATACCTTGTAGAGAGCCATCAAACAGGGATTTATGCGTTGCGCGTAGGTTATCAGGCAATGTTGCTTCATCAGCCGCAAAACCGTGGTTCTGGCTGGTGATCATTACCACATCACGCTCAAGATCTTTTACTGGGTGGTTAGCACCGTGGTGACCAAATTTCATTTTCACCGTTTGAGCACCACTCGCTAGAGCCAAAATTTGGTGACCAAGACAGATACCAAAAATCGGTAGGTTTTTTTCTAAAAAAACTTTAGTTGCTTCAATAGCGTAAGTACATGGTGCAGGGTCGCCAGGACCATTTGATAAGAAAATGCCATTAGGATTTAATGCTAACACTTCTTCTGCAGTTGTTTGGGCAGGAACAACCGTTAAACGACAACCGCGATCAACAAGCATACGCAGGATATTACGTTTAGCACCAAAGTCATAAGCCACCACATGATACGGTAACTCACTGTCATCTTTAGCTGCTGGTAGGCCGCCAGTTAATGTCCATGAACCTTGCTTCCAGCTATAGGTTTCAGCCGTCGTCACTTCTTTTGCTAAATCCATACCGCTAAGGCCTGGAAATGCTTGAGCTTGAGCTAATGCTGCCGCTTCATCAAGGTTATTACCTGCGACGATACAACCGTTTTGAGCACCTTTTTCACGTAAAATACGGGTTAGCTTGCGCGTATCAATATCAGCGATACCGACAATATTTTGCGATTTAAGGTAATCAGAGAGGGTTTGTTCACTGCGGAAGTTGGAAGCAATAAGAGGAAGATCACGAATTACTAAGCCTTGGGCATGAATTGCTGTTGATTCTTCATCTTCGGTATTAATACCAGTGTTGCCAATATGAGGATAAGTAAGAGTAACGATCTGTTGCGAGTAAGAGGGGTCAGTGAGAATTTCCTGGTACCCCGTCATCGAGGTATTAAAAACAACTTCACCAACAGCCGAACCATCTGCCCCAATGGACACGCCGCGGAACACTGTCCCATCTTCAAGGACTAACAGCGCAGATTTGCTCAAGACAACCTCCAAAAAATAAAAATGCAATTAAAACAGATAAACTTGCAACTACCCATTCCATTTAGCGCCAAAAACCTTTAACTACTGATTTTTGACAAATTCCGCAAATTCTATGGATCAGTTAGCAACCTGTCAACATTTAACCATAATTAAATTTTAAAAATCACGACTAGACACTGCTTTTAATCTCAAATACTGCAAATGGTAACTTTTGTTACATATTTAGGGCTAGTGAATAACTCCAGTAAGAATGTAATCGATTACCTAGGTTGCAATATAGTTAACAGCAATTAAAATACTGCGCAAACGATAAATAAATCAAACTTAACCATCATAAACAACGGTAACAACAACAAATATGACCAAACAACCAATAAACACATACAAACTTAGTGTTTTTTTTCTTTTTTATCATTATTGATATTTATAATGATAATTCATTTTTATTCCTGGAAATTATTCACAACTTACCCATTAAACTGCATAAACGCCCTCTCGTGCTCACCTTTATTTAGATATAAAAAAACCTGCCTTGATGGCAGGTTCTATATCTATTATCAGTCTGTAACTTTTACAGCCGATCGAGATCTAACACATCAGTCATGGTATAAAATCCTGAATGTTTATGATTCAACCATGCAGCGGCACGTACCGCACCATTAGCAAATGTCATTCTATCCGTGGCTTTATGGGTAATCTCAACCCGCTCACCAATATCGGCAAACATTGCGGTGTGTTCACCCACAATATCGCCAGCTCGAATAGTTGCAAAACCGATTTCATTACGGCTACGCTCGCCAGTGATACCTTCACGCGAATACACAGCAACATCACTCAGCTTGTTACCCATTGCTCCCGCAATCGCTTCTCCCATACCGATCGCAGTGCCAGATGGTGCATCAACTTTATGGCGATGGTGGGCTTCAATGATCTCAACATCACAGTAGTCCCCCATCACTTTGGCCGCTTTCTCTAGCAATTTAAACACTAGGTTTACACCAACACTGTAATTAGGTGCCATAACGACGGCTATCTGCTCAGCGGCAGTATCAATTACTTTTCGTTGCTGCTCGGTAAATCCGGTTGTGCCAATAACGATTTTTTTATGATGTTGCAGGCATAATTCAAGATTAGCTAGCGTCACTACTGGCGCAGTAAAATCAATTAAGACGTCAAAATCATCAATCGCTTGGCTAATATCATCGATAATTGCCACATTGACTAAACCAATACCCGCTAACTCTCCAGCATCAGCGCCAACTAAACTTGAGCCTACACGCTCAGTAGCGACCGTTAATGTCGTTGCACTTGATAATGCAGTGGCTTTAATTAACTGACGACCCATCCGTCCGGCTGCACCGGCTATCGCAATTCTGACCATTAGCGCATCTCCTACACTTTTCATAATAATATCGATCCACTGTAGCTTGTTGACTATGATAAAAAAAGCCCCAGTTTTCACTGAGGCTATTGAAT
>CAMQXY010000171.1 GCA_947039005.1 uncultured Photobacterium sp. | reverse complement strand
AAAAGGCGACCACACGGTCGCCTTTTTTCATTTACTGACTTAATAACAAACCCAAGCTAGCCTTTATATATCTTCGGATTAAACACATCCCGTAGCCAATCACCGAGCAAGTTAATCACTAACACTAGCGTAATCAGTACAATTCCAGGAAAGGCGGTGATCCACCATGAGCCTGAGAAAATATAGTTAAACCCGATGCTAATCAGTGAGCCCAATGACGGCTGATCCACCGGTAAACCTAAGCCTAAGAATGATAATGCGGCTTCCGACATAATTGCGTTGGCAACCTGTACCGTGGAAATCACTAAAATCGGTGACAAACAGTTAGGCAAAATATGACGGAACATGATCCGCGGGGCACGAAAGCCCATCACCTTAGCGGCTTCGACATATTCTTTATTTTTCTCTGCCAAAACAGAGGCGCGTACCGTTCGTGCATACTGTGGCCATTCCGCAAAACCAATGATCACTACCAGCATAATCACCGCATATTGCGCATAAGTTTCAGCCCCTAACGCAGTGCGGAAAATAGCCGACACAATGATCGCCACCATCATGGTTGAAAATGACAGTTGCACATCCGCAATTCGCATTAATAAACTGTCAATCCGCCCACCAAAATAACCCGCGGTTAAGCCAACAATGACCCCAATGGTTAATTGCAGTGCCACCGCCAATAAACCAATTGTCAGTGATAATCGCATCCCATATAAAATGGTTGAATAAATATCTCGACCTTGATCGTCAGTACCTAAGGCAAAGCTTTGATCGCCATTCTCCATCCACGCAGGCGGTAACTCAGAGTCCATAATATCAATTGACGATAGATCATAAGGGTTAGTCGGTGCGATAAAAGGGGCAAATAATGCCGCAGTGGCAAAACTTAGAAAAATCGCAAAACACACCATCGCCACTTTATCTTTAAGAAAATAATAAACGATATCGGAATCTTTAAAACGCTGCCAACGACTCGGCACAACAGTGCTAATACTTTCCATGACTTATGCTCCCTTGCCCGTTAAATCTACTGTTGGATTAACCAAGCCATAAAGCAGGTCAACAATGGTATTAGTCACCACAAAAATCAGTCCTACAAATATCACATAGGCGGTGATCAACGGGGTATCAACCCGATTAATGGCATCTAAAAATAACAGCCCTGTACCAGGCCACTGAAACACACTTTCAGTCAAAATAGTGTAGGCAATCATGGTTCCGATTTGCACTCCACCGACGGTTAATACCGGCAACATGGTATTTTTTAGCGCGTGTTGGTAGTAAACCTTATTCATGGGTAATCCTTTTGCTTTGGCAAATTTGATGTACTCAGAACTTAATACTTCCAACATTTCAGATCGAACCAATCGAATAAACAATGGCAACATAATCGAGGCTAACGCCACACATGGCAGCACTAAATGCTTTAAGCCATCAATAGTGAAAAAGCCAGATTCCCAACCAAGATAATTAGCCGTTTCGCCACGTCCAAATGACGGTAACCAGCCGAGTTCAATCGAGAACACATACATCAGCATGATCGCGGTTAAGAACACTGGAATTGAAATACCAATACTGCTAAATGCCATCACTGCTTTTGTCACCACACTGCGAGGATGAATCGCGGAATACACCCCCAGTGGGATCGAGACCAAAATAATGATCACTGTCGCCCCAAACACCAGTTCAAAGGTTGCGACTAATTTATCTAAAATGACCTCGATCGCTGGGCGCTTAAAAGTATATGACGTCCCTAAATCGCCTTGGACAGCATTACCGAGAAAACGACTATATTTGGTGATAAACGGATCATTAAGACCTAAATCATCACGCAATTGTTGCCGTTCAGCCTCTGATACCGATTGCCCTACCAGTTCACGCAACGGATCACCAAGGTTATCTTGAATGGCAAAAGCCACCAGACTGATCACAAACATCACTATCAGTGCCTGAAATAGGCGTTTGACCAGAAAAGAAAACATTCCCTGCCCCTTTTAATTCATCCTGAAAAAAATGCCGGAGCAAGCCCCGGCACTCATACTTCACTATTCGTTAATTAATGCTTATTTTTCATCAACCACAAGATCGCCAAAGTATGGCTGTTCCATTGAGTTAACCACCGCTGCGGCATGAACATTACTGCGCGCACCCCATGCTGTACTCTGCCAATGTAATGGTACAAATGCAGCATCGTTATAAAGCGTCGCTTCTACTTGTTTTAGCATGACCGCGCGCTTAGCCGGATTAGTTTCAACATTGGCAGCCGTGACTAATTGATCAACCTCAGGATTAGAGTAGAAACCACAGTTATACTGACCTTTACCGGTTTTTTCATTGCGGGTCATGGTCAAGAATTCGGTTAAATTAGCCGAATCTTCAGTATCAGCATGCCAGCCAACCATCAACATATCGGCAGCACACTTATCAAACTCAGGCCAATATTGCGCTTTAGGTAAGGTTTTTAAATCAACTTTAATCCCAATTTTCGATAGCATCGCTGCTGTTGCTTGAGCAATTTTAGCATCATTCACATAGCGGTTATTAGGTGCTAACATGCTAAGACTAAAGCCCTTTTCATAACCCGCCTCTTTCATTAATTGCTTGGCTTTCTTCACATCATAACGCGGTACAAGCTCACTATCATGCCCTTGATAACCTACAGGACTTTGTTGATCTGCGGCGGTTGCAAACCCTTTCATGATTTTCTTTACAATGCCTTGATTATTAATCGCATGCACAATTGCTTGACGAACACGAACATCTTTTAGCGCTTCATTACGATTTTGGTTCATTTGAAATGAGATCAAACGAGTGCCGGGTAACGTGACTAAATCAACCCCATCCGCACTTTTTAGACGTTGATGATCATTAGGCGCAACGTGGTCAATCATATCAACACCACCAGACAGTAACGCTGCAACACGGGTCGCATCTTCTTTGATTGGCAATAACGTGATGGTATCGACATTGCCTTTTGAGGCTGTATCCCAATAACCCGCAAAACGAGTAAACTCGACTTTTACCCCTTGCTCACGCTGGGTTACCGTAAATGGACCCGTACCTGACATATGGGTTGAAGCAAATGAATTACCATGTTTGATAACTTCAGCTTTATCTTTACCGTCTGCGGTTTTACCGCTGTAAAACTTGCTATCCATTGGGAAAATATAGGTTGCAGTTTGAAGTACCAATGGATAAGCGCCTTTTGAAATAATATCGACGGTATAATCATCGACTTTTTTCATTTCAGAATACGGTTCAAAAATTGCTTTAAAATCAGGGGAGGCTTGGAGACGATTAAAGGTCCAAATCACATCATCAGCCGTCAGTGGATTACCCGAGTGGAATGTCACCCCTTGACGTAATGTAAATCGAAAAGTATTAGCATCAATACGCTCCCAGCTTTGTGCCAAACGCGGTTCAAAATCCATTTTTTGAGTAAACCGAACGAGCGGATCAAATACCATGTGCGATAACTGCAACGTACCGCCAGACAGTTGCTCATGAGGATCAAGTGATACCGGATCAGAGGCGTAACCTAACTTTAGATCGGCAGCCGTAACACTAAAACTCAGCCCTGCTGCAATCAATGCTAGCGCTAATTTGTTCTTGATGGTTTTCATTGCATAACTCCTTTATGCCTGAGCACTGTCGCCCAGTATTTATTTTATTAATGACTCATAACAACAAATTAAGCGCGCTGTTGCAGTTTAATATCGAGACCTTTAAATTCAGGCATCAATGAAATCAAATGCTTGCTGTATTGATGTTGAGGTGCAGTAAATAACTGTTCTGTCGGTGCAACTTCCAACAATCTTCCTTGTTGCATCACTCCGATACGATCACACATTTGACGAATAACCGGTAAATCATGGCTAATAAATAACATCGTCAGATTAAGTTCATCTTGTAAGTCTTTTAATAGGTTTAATATTTGCGCTTGAACCGAAACATCCAGTGCCGAGGTTGGCTCATCACAAATTAATAATCGAGGTCGCGTTGCCAATGCGCGTGCAATCGAGATCCGCTGGCGTTGACCGCCAGAGAATTCATGTGGAAATTTAATCCCTGCCGCAGAGCCTAAGCCAACATGATCCAATAAATCATTTACTATCTGGCGAGTTTGGGCTTCATTTTTAGTTAATTTATGAAATCGAATCGGTTCAGCAATAATGTCAAAAACACGCATTCGAGGATTCATTGAGGTATAAGGATTTTGAAACACCATCTGCATTTGACGGCGTAAAGGACGGCGTTCAGACTCACTTTTAAGTGCGGTCAGATCGATACCTTCAAAACGCACCGTGCCACTATTCGGCGGATATAAACCGGTAATCACACGTGCAATGGTTGATTTACCAGAACCCGATTCACCCACTAAACCAAAGGTTTCACCTTCTGCAATATGGAAACTAACATCATTATTGGCTTGGACATATTCGCGCCGACTTTCAAATAATGAATCTTTGGTCACAAACCGTAAATTAACATTTTCAATCTCAAGCAACGCCCCGTCATAAGCACGCTGATCTTGGCTTTGTCCTAACCAATGGTTTTTGACATCCAAGCTCGGTGTCTGTTGGACATCTTCAATGTAAGTCACTAATGGAAATCGTTTCAGCTTAATGTCTGAACGAGGCACAGCAGAAATCAAACTCTGGGTATAAGGATGTTGTGGTCGTTGTAGCACTTGTTCAGTGGTGCCAATTTCAACTAAATCACCACGATACATAACCGCAACGCGATCCGTCACATTTGAAACCACGCCCATATCATGGGTTACTAACATGCAGCCGACATTTTTCTGAACACACAAATCACGGATCAAGGTTAATATTTGATCTTGAATCGAGACGTCCAATGCCGTGGTTGGCTCATCGGCAATAATTAAATCGGGCTCACCAGCAAGTGCAATTGCTATCACTACTCGTTGACGCATTCCACCTGAAAACTGATGCGGATATTGTTTAATTCGTAGCTGAGGCTCTGGAATACCTACTTGTTCCATCAATGCTAATGCACGCTTCACGGCATCAGCTTGTGACACCTTTAAATTGGTAATAATAGTTTCAGTGAGTTGCTGCTCAACGGTGAATAATGGGTTTAATGACGTCATTGGATCTTGGAAAATAAAGCCAATTTTTGATCCGCGGACTTTTCGCATTTGATTGGCGCTTAAACCCGATATTTTTTCACCATCCAGAAATACTTCACCACTGGCAATGTTTCCTGGTGGGCTTAATAAATCAATAACCGCATTACCCACCGTCGATTTACCCGCACCAGATTCACCAACAACACCCACAATTTCACCGCGCTCAATAGTAAATGACAGTGATTTCACTGCTGCATGAGTGCCATGACGAGAGGGATATTCTATACGGAGATTTTTTACTTCTAATAATGCCATTATCAGACTCCACTACTGGCAGCATCCTGCCTATCTGAAAAATTGATTCCTTTCCATGCCAATACTATTGTCTGATCGCATGCCTTACTTCAATCTGTCAAAAATATTACAAGAAAGCAACAACTCAAAGTAAAAAACTATCATTATTTATATATTCTGCATATTTATTTCATATAAATGCATATTAAAACAATAGAACACTAAACAAAACAAGAACAACAACTCTTTGAATAACAACAAAACTCACTATAAATATCTCACAACAAATCAAACACCTATAACGAATTTAAAATACCCGTATGAATAAAATATCATTGACAATTAAAAATAAAATTAACATTAGTTAAACAAAATATCGTTAACATTAAAATAACTAGAGATAACAACCACTAAAAATATAAATATTAGTGTATATATCTACAATTACTCAGGAGAGCACAATTTAAAACAATAGCTTTCACAGCATATTCAAACTGTTTTCTCATCATTTAAGACAGATTAAAAAAACCTCAATCTTTCGATTC
>CAMQXY010000170.1 GCA_947039005.1 uncultured Photobacterium sp. | reverse complement strand
TACCTGAACCATACATAATTGGGATTAAACCAATGATAACGGTTAATACCGTCATCATTACTGGACGTACCCGTAATCCGGCACCTTCGCTAATGGCAAGTTGTAAATCATCAGCAGTTAACTGGCGTTGTTGATCTTGTGCATCTTGCTTTTTAAAATCCCATGACTGATTGAGGTACACCAACATAATCACGCCAATTTCAACCGCTACACCAGAAAGAGCGATAAAACCTACCCCGACAGCGATAGAGAAATTAAACCCAAGGATGAGCATTAACCATAAACCACCAACCATCGCTAATGGTAGGGTTGCCATAATAATGAACATTTCTTGTAGGCGGCGGAAACTGAAATAGAGCAGCAGCATAATAATGACAAGGGTAATTGGCGTAACAATACTCAGACGGGCTTTTGCTCGCTCCATATATTCATATTGACCTGACCACGCTAATGAATAACCAGCAGGTAGTTGCAATTGTTCAGCAACCACTTGTTGTGCTTCGCTAACATAAGAGCCTAAATCACGCTGTTCAATATCGACAAATACCCATCCATTTGGACGTGCATTTTCGGTTTTGATCATTGGCGGACCATCTTCATAACGAATATCAGCAACATCAGCCAATGCGATACGTGCACCATTGGGGGTAATTAATGGCAGATCTTTTAATTTCGCAGCTGAATCACGGTAGGATTGCGGATAGCGAACATTAATCGGATAACGCTCTAAGCCTTCAATAGTCTCACCAACATTCATACCACCGACTGCAGTAGAAACGATTTGCTGAACATCTTTAATGGCCAGTCCATAGCGAGCAGCTTGGCGACGATTAATATCAACGGTAATATAGCGTCCACCGGCAACACGCTCAGCATAAACCGATGTTGTTCCTTTGATGTTATTTAAAATAGGTTCAAGTTCTGATCCGATCTTTTCGATCACTTTCAGATCGGGACCTGCAATTTTGATCCCGATAGGGGTTTTAATCCCCGTCGCTAACATATCAATCCGAGTTTTGATTGGCATTACCCAAGCGTTAGTTAAGCCTGGAAATTGAATTAATTGATCTAATTGCTTACGTAAAGACTCAGTGGTGACACCTTCTCGCCATTGATCGCGTGGTTTTAGTTGGATCACCGTTTCAATCATGGTTAATGGCGCTGGATCTGTCGCGGTATCGGCACGACCGACTTTACCCCAAACTGTTGCGACTTCAGGGACGGTTTTGATCAATTTATTGGTTTGCTGTAATAACTGGCGTGCTTTACCAATCGATATCCCTGGATAGGTGGTTGGCATATACATCAAATCACCTTCATCTAACGGTGGAATGAATTCACTGCCAAGTTTTGTTAGTGGATAGTAAGACGATGCCATTAAGCAAAGCGCAATCACGATAATTGTTTTAGGGAATTTAAGACTTAAATTCAACAATGGTCTATAGAGTGCAATCACAGCACGGTTCACGGGGTTTTTATGTTCAGGTAAAATCTTTCCTCGAACAAAATAGCCCATTAACACGGGTACTAAAGTAATTGCTAAGCCTGCCGCTGCTGCCATGGCATACGTTTTCGTAAATGCTAATGGCGAGAACATTTTGCCTTCTTGTCCTTCCAGCGCAAATACTGGCACAAAACTTAATGTAATGATCATTAATGAGAAAAACAGTGGGGTGCCAACTTCTTCAGCTGCTTTTCCTATCACTTGCCAACGGTTTTCATCGGTGAGAGGTGTACGTTCAATATGTTTATGGACGTTTTCTATCATTACAATCGCACCATCAACCATCGCGCCGATTGCAATAGCAATACCACCTAATGACATGATATTGGCATTGATACCTTGCCAATGCATGATGATAAAGGCGGATAAAATACCAATCGGTAAGCTAATCGCAATCACTAATGAAGAACGAATGTGGAATAAAAATAAAGCACAGACGATAGCAACGACAAGGAATTCTTCAGCGAGCTTTTGCCAAAGATTCTTCACTGCATGGTCAATTAAGGTTGAGCGATCATAAGTCGCGACAATTTCAACACCTTCAGGTAATCCACGTTGTAATTGTGCCAGTTTTGTTTTGAGATTGGTGATCACTTGACTCGCATTTTCACCAAAACGCATCACAATAACGCCGCCGACAGCTTCACCTTCACCATTAAATTCAGAAATACCTCGGCGCATTTGTGGGCCAAGATTGATATCTGCAATATCTCCTAGTAACAGGGGTGTACCATTTTCAGTGACTTTAAGTGGTAATGATTTTATATCTTCAATATTGGTTAAATAGCCCGTGGTACGCACCATATGTTCAGCTTCAGCCATTTCAATAACGGAGGCACCTGTTTCTTGGTTGCCGTTTTGAATCGCCATATTAACTTGCTGTAAAGTAAGGTTATATGCCCGCAGTTTAGAGGGATCTATTTGAACTTGGTATTGTTTAACCATGCCTCCAACCGTTGCAACTTCAGAAACACCTGCGACAGTTTGGAGTTCATATTTTAAGAACCAATCTTGTAAACTACGCAATTCTGCTAGATCGTGTTTACCTGTTTTATCTTGTAATACATAGCTATAAATCCAGCCGACCCCAGTCGCATCTGGACCTAATGTCGGTTTAGCATTGGCGGGTAATTTAGGCGCAACTTGGCTTAAATATTCTAATACTCGAGAGCGAGCCCAATACATATCTGTTTTATCGTTAAAGATAATGTAGACATAGGAGTCGCCAAAGAAAGAATAACCACGGACAGTTTCAGCGCCCGGTACGGCTAACATGGCTGTCGTTAATGGGTAAGTGACTTGATCTTCAACTACTTGTGGTGCTTGACCTGGATAGCTGGTCTTAATGATGACTTGAACATCAGACAGATCCGGTAGGGCATCGACGGGAGTATTTTTAACGCTGTATAAGCCACCAATGGTTAAAAATAAGGCTGCAATTAATACCAATAAACGGTTATTGATTGACCAACGAATAATAGCAGGGATCATTATTTATTCTCCATTGGTTTAAGATCTTGCAGAATATAATCGCTGCCATTTTTAACCAGTTTAAATCGCACTGGCTGATCCTGCTTAAAATCGCTTAATACAATAGTGTCACTGACGGTAAAGTTCATTTCACCCGCTGGCCATTGCCATTCGGGAACGGGTTGGTGGTTTACGGTGATCATATTAAAATCAGCCATTAACATTGAGATATTGCCATTGACCCAAATCTCATTGATCATCTCGGTAGTATCTTTTTTATAATCAATAACTTGATACTGATTATTGGCCGTTTTTTGAATTTCAAATTTAATTTGCTGACCAACGATGAGATCATTAATCGTAAGTGTTTGATTGACTTTAAAATCCATTGTCATTGCTGGCCAATTCCAAGCACTGACGGGCTGGTGGTTGATGGTTAATATACCTTGATCGCTATTGATCGCCGTGATCTCACCTTTAGCCCAAGTGACGATAGGGTGTTTATCGACATTGTCGACACCATTAATACGCGAGAGATCGGCACTTTTACTTGATTCTGAATCCAGCATAAATTGTGCAGAGGTGACAATACGATCGGCGGTGGTTAATCCAGCAAGTACTTCAACTCGATCATTTGCTTCGCGGCCAATATTGATCTTTGCCGAACGGTATTTGCCATTTCCTTCAGCTAATACAACACGGGTCATATCTCCTGATCGAATAATCGCTTGGGTCGGAACCGTCAGTACTGGTTTATCCGTGGTCGGCGTTAAGGTGATATTGGCAAACATATTTGGCTTTAATTGATTATTATGATTAGCAAACTTTAACCGCATCCGTAATGTACGTGTTTTAGGATCTAAAATAGGGTAAACATAATCGACCTTACCTTGCCATTGCTGACCGGGAATCGCATCTAATGTCATGGTGGCTTTACTGTCAGTGGTTATCCAGTGTGCTTGGCGTTCAAATATTTCGGCATTAACCCAGACTTCATTAAGTGGACCTGCACTGATAGCCGCTTGCGCAGGGGATAGATAACCACCTTCACGGACGTTTAAACTCGCAATAACGCCATCAGCGATAGCTTTCACTTCGATGGTTTTGGTGGCTTTGCCTGTTTTGATAATATGTTCGATTTGTTGCTTATCAACGCCAAGAGCGGCTAATCGATCTCGCGCACCTTGCATTAATCCACTTCGACCGGTGCGATAAGCATTGAGTAATTCTTGTTGGGATTTGACGAGTTCTGGTGAGTAGAGGGTAAACAATACATCGCCTTGATTAACTTGCTCACCAACCGCATTGACGTATAACTTTTGGATCCAACCACTTACTCGAATATTGGTTTGCCAAAGATGACTTTCGTCAAAGGCAACATAGCCAATGGTATCTATTTTTGGCGATAGTTTTTGTTTAATCACTGCCGCTGTTTTTACGCCTAAGTTATTTTCAACGGCGGCATCAATAATAACCGTACCAGCAACATTTTTTTTTGCTGCGTCTTTTTCGGCATAAACAGGAATTAAGTCCATCCCCATTGGCGATTTACCGGGTTTATCGCGTTGGTAATTGGGGTCCATCGGAGCAACCCAATACAGTGGCTCATTATTGGCTGTTGTTGTTTCAGCCATAGGCATAGATGCTGAATGAGTTGGCATGTAATGTGTAAAAGTAACACCAATAGCAGTACCAATAAGTAAGGCAACAGTGGCAATTTTAACGGTATTTTTTGACGTCATGATGTGACCTACTTATTGATTGTGATTATTTATCGTTGTTGATTGCTGAAGCTGCAATGAGAACGGTTGAATATCAAAGCCATTAATTAATGCGGCTAAGTTACTGTTAGTAATGTTTAAATCGGTAATGACACGCGCTTGTTCGATGACTAAAGCCAGTTCATCGGTTGCGGCGGCAATAACATTATTAAACTGTGCAGTATTATTTTGATAACCACGTTCTACTGCCTGTGTACGTGCTTTCGCTTGGCTAAGGAGGCTATCTGTATAGCGTGATAATCGTTGGCTTAAATTATCGTGCTCAACCAGTAAGGCATTTACTTTGGCATTCATTTGATTCAGCAGTAGGTCACGTTGTGATTTTGCTGCACCGACTTGGTATTGTGCTGCCGCATAATGATGATCTTGACGGTTATCAGTAAACAGCGGCAGATCCATGGTGATATAAGCACTAACTAGATCAGATGCAGGTTTACCCGACATACCATTCGCTTGGCGAGAGGCATACATAACTTCAATGCCAAATTGAGGTTTATAGGCTTGTTGTGCGATGGAAACTTGGGTTTCATTAGCAGAAATAGCACTATTGGCAATCTGTACCATTGGGTGTTGTTTTAGCAATGAATAATGTTGTGTTGTGGCAGTTAAACGTGGCATTAATTGATTAAGCCGCTGCCAAGATAATTGGTTAGATGCTTGGATAATGGTTTTGTTTGTGAGCCAATCAGCCCCAAGCCACTCTGACAGTTGTGCCATAATGCGATGTTGTGTTTGCAGGTTTGTTTGTAATTTATCTTCGATTTTCACTACTTGCAGTTTTACTTGCAGTAAATCTTGAGCTTCACCACTACCGATAGCGTAGTTAGTGCTGGTGAAGTTAGCCAGCTCTGTTACAAGACGATGATTACGTTGTAAGACACGATAAACCGATTGTTGATAGCCCAACTCTAACCACAATTGCGTCATTTTATTGGTGATATCAAGTTCACGAACCGCCTGTTGAATACCGATTGCGTTAGCTTGAATATCACCTTTTTGTTGTTGCAAATCAAGCGTATTACCACGGTCAAATTGTTGCATTAAACCGATAGATAGCGTTGTCATTGGATCTTTGTTAATAGAAAAACTGTCAGTGGGTAAACCACCAATGCCAAGTTTTAATTTGGGATCAGGTAAACTATTCGAGCCTAAACTGGTTTCGAGCATGGCGTGTTGCTGAGCGTTAATTTGTGCCATATTGGCATC
>CAMQXY010000169.1 GCA_947039005.1 uncultured Photobacterium sp. | reverse complement strand
GGCGAAGGTCGTAACTTCATGGCAACCATTGAGTTTAAATACTAAGGTTTACGCCTAATAAATAAAGGGGAAGTATTAACTTCCCCTTGTTGCGATCTATAAACTGTTAATTACAAAAGTTATTGTTTATAGTTCGCCGCCACTTTGCGGTGCTTTTTATTTTCAACATCACTTTTTTGTTTTTTTTGGTTATTACAGATAACGATTGATTAAATATTATGAATTTTATTAAAACTAGCCTTGCTATTGTTATTCTCAGCGTTACTACTGGCGCACATGCATCTAATCTCGATAACGCCCGTTCGATTGAGAACAAGACCAATACAGCATCTGCTGTGAGTCAGGATCACATTGATAAAAGTGCTGATTCTGTGTTGGAAATGAAAGCCACTATCGAACAGTTACAAGAAGAAGTAAAAAACTTAACTATCTATCATGATCACTTGGCGCGATTGGTTCAAAATCAGGCGCAAGAAGTGACTTCTATCGATCAACAAATTGCAGATATTAAGCAGACTCGTCAGGGCGTAGTACCACTGATGTACCAAATGATTGATGGTTTAAAGACGATTGTTGAAAACGACAAACCGATTAAACACCAAGCCCGTTTAGCGCGAGTGGATAAACTTGAAACCATGATGTCACAAGCTGATATTAGCGATGCCGAGAAATTCCGTCGTATTTTAGAAGCCTACCAAATTGAAATGGATTACGGCACTAAACTCGCAGCTTACCAAACTAAGATCACTCTAGCGGATAATAAAACTCTGGAAGTGAATGTATTGCATTTAGGGCGTATCGCATTGGTGGCACGCAGTTTAAATGGTAGCCATTACTGGAGCTGGAATACAGCGGCTAAACAATGGCAAGTGATTGATGCTAGCGAAGGTGCAAATATCGATAAAGCATTTGCGATTGCTGATAGCCAAGTTGCCCCAAGTTTGATTACTTTACCTGTTTCAGGTTTCACAACTAACGTAGAGAGTAAATAACATGAAATTAAAAGCGTTAGTTGCCGCCTTATGTGTCGCAAGTATGCCATTTGCGGTTAATGCCGAATCGGTAGTGAAACAAGCACAGCAAGAACATAGCCAACAGGCTCAACATAATACTCAACGTGAAGCGGGTTTTAATCACACTCAGCAAGACGTAAAAGCACAATACAATGCGTTACTTACTGAGCGTAATAAATTAAAAGCTGCCACAGAAGTATTAAGCACAACCTTTAGTACCAACGAACAACATTTATCGACCTTAGAGCAACAATTACGTTTAGAAAGTGGCAGTTTAGGTGAGCTATTTGGGGTTGTGCGTCAAACCGCAAAAGAAGTTCAATCTGAGCAGCAACATGCGGTAACGGCGATTGATAACAGCCAAGATAATGCGGTTGTCAATGATATTGTGGCAGCAAAAGTTTTACCGTCAATGGATCAATTGCATGGCTTATGGCAAGCAATGACTGATCAGATTGTTGCTAGCGGACAAATTGCTAAAGTGACCGTACCATATATTAATGGTGATGGTGAACAAAGTAATATTACCGCCTTACGTTTAGGCAGTATTGGCTTGGTTGGTGATAACGGTTATTTAAAGTGGGATGGCAGTCAACATGTCGCGATGTCCTATTTACAGCAACCTGAACACGCACCGACGTTAGCTAATTATGACCAGTTGGTATCAACGGGCAATCAAATGCTGGTGGTTGATCCTTCGCGTGGGGTGATGCTTGAGCAATTAGCACAATCACCAACATTAATGGATCGTCTACAAGCCGGTGGTGCTGTCGGTAAAGTGATTTTATTACTGCTTGCGATTGGCGCAGGTATTGCCATTTTCCGTGGCACAAAATTGGCGATGATTCGTCAACAAATTAAAGCACAACTTAAACAGCCATCTAAGCCGGGGAATAATCCATTAGGGCATATTCTAGCGGTATATAACAAAGAACAAAGCCGCAGTGTTGAAGCGTTAGAATTACGTTTATTAGAAGCGATTGTTGATGAACAGCAAGGGCTAGAGAAAGGTCTATCAATGCTTAAACTGTTTGCTGCTTTAGCACCGATGTTAGGGTTGCTAGGTACAGTAACAGGCATGATTGAAACTTTCCAAGTGATCACCCAATTTGGTAATGGTGATCCAAAAGTGATGGCGGGTGGTATTTCAATGGCATTGGTTACCACGGTATTAGGCTTAGTGGCGGCAATGCCTCTATTACTGGCACATAACATTTTAAGTTCACAAGCTGAGAATATTCGCATGATCCTTGAAAAGCAGGGCATTAGTCTTGTAGCGGAACAAGCAGAGAAAAATGATCAGCGTGGGCAACGAGTATCGGCAATCACAACTGAACAGGCCGCCTAATGGATAGCAGCGTATTACAAACCTGGTGGTTTTCGCTGTCACACTTTATGACACAAGGCGGAGTGATTCTATGGTGGTTAGCTGCTGTGGTTGCCGTTTCGTGGTTATTGGTTTTTGAGCGAATTATTTACCTTGCGTTTTATTTTCCACAGCAGCAACAAAAGTGGATTGCATTATGGGCGGCACGTGCTGATCATCAGTCTTGGTATGCTCATGCGATTCGAGATGGCTGGTTGGCAGATGCTAAAATAGCGCTAAATCAAAATCTCAACTTTATTAAAGTGTTAGTCGCTATTTGTCCAATGCTTGGTTTACTTGGCACCGTGACAGGGATGATTTCAGTGTTTGATGTAATGGCTACTCAAGGTAGTAGCCAGCCTCGACTAATGGCTTCAGGGATCTCTCTTGCGACATTGCCAACAATGGCTGGCATGGTAGCAGCATTAGCAGGGATGTTTATTCATGCTCGGTTATCGAAAGCATGTTATATGCGTGAATTGAAATTAGAAAAATCATTAAGGAGTCAGCAATGAGACTCAGCCGTCGATCTTCTGTACGTGAAGATGCTCAAATAGATTTAACATCGATGCTAGATATTGTTTTTATCATGCTGATTTTCTTTATTGTTACTAGCTCTTTTGTGCGTGAATCAGGGGTTGAAGTTAATCGTCCTCAAGCTAGCCATGCTGTTAGTCAAAAAGATGCCGGTATTTTTGTTGCTATAACGTCATCTAATGATATTTATATTGATAAGCGGGTTGTTGATGCGGAGCGTGTACAAGCAACGTTAGAACATATGCTAACTGAACAACCTGATGCATCATTAGTGATCCAAGCAGATGAACATGCTTACAATGGTACGGTCGTTAAGGTGATGGATGCGGCGAAAGGCGCGGGTGTGAAGAACATTGCCTTGGCTGCGGAGAAAAACTAATGATGCGCATATTGATGGCATTGCCATTGGCGCTGGGGGTGGCTTTAGGTCTGTTTACCTTGATGGCATGGATGGTGGATAACGGTAACCATCAACGCCAAGATAACTCACCGCCTTTAGCGTTTAACATGGTGATGGTAGAACACGAGCAAGCGGCACAACGTCGTCAGCGTGTTGCACCGCCACCACCAGAAATGCCGACTCCGCCTCCTGAATCGCAACCGTCACAGTCACAAGCTGCGGCATCAACGTCATTACCAATGGCGGCTATTCCAAGTTTAGGATTAGATACTGCGATTCATGGCTTAGCGGTTAATTCACCGAAATTCACAGATTTCAGTAGTGCAGCAGCGATGGGTGATGGATTAGGTAAATCGCAACAGGCGATGCCGCTTTATCGCGTTGAACCACGTTATCCATCACGGGCATTGCGTCAGGGTAAAGAAGGTTATGTGGTGCTTAAATTCACCATTGATACCCAAGGTCGACCAATAGATATCGCGATTATGGATGCCAAGCCTCGTCGTTTATTTGATAAAGAAGCGATTAGGGCATTACGAAAGTGGAAATACCAACCGCAAGTCGTTAATGGCACTGCCATGGCACAACAAGGGCAGACAGTACGTCTTGAATTTAGGTTAAACCAATAATGAAAAAATTAGCTTTTATTATCGCATTAACCTTATCAGCCTCACTGCCGTTATCTAATGCCTATGCAAACGGTGGTCAGTTGTCACAAGCAACGGCTAACAAAGTGCAGCGCGCCAATAATTTACAGTTAGATGATAAGCTTGATCAAGCTGTAGCTATGTTGGCAGAAATGAACCCAAGTGCTGCTTATGATAAAGCCTATGTTCAACGAATGTTAGGTGTATTTTATTGGCAACAAGGTAAAACATCACAAGCGATTACGTTACTAACAAAAGCGGTAAACAGTGGGCTGTTGCAAGATGATCAAGCATGGACGACTGAACGCATGTTGGCGGATATTTTGCTGTCTGATGAGAAATACAGCCAAGCCTTGCCGCATTATTATAAGTTAACCAAAAATATTCCTGCGAAACAAAAAGGGGATGAATTATGGTTACGTATTGCGCAAGCACATTATCAGCAATCACAGTGGCAGCAAGTATTAACCGCAATGAAGCGTTATGATGGTTATCGCATTAAAGATAGCATGTCACCGTTATCGATTAAGCTGGGCGCACAGTTACAACTTCAACAGTGGCAAGGTGCATCAGTAACGCTAAACCGTTTAATAGCATTAGAGCCAACTAAGCTCATTTGGTGGCAACAATTAGCCAGTATTCAAATGCGAACAGGTAAAAATGCCGATGCATTAGCAACGTTAAAGTTAGCCAAATACCAAGGGGTTGCACTGAGTCAGCAAGATCTTAAAGTATTAGCGCAATTGTATGCTCAACGTGGTATTCCAGAACGGGCAGCAGAACAAATTGCCGCGTTGAAAGATGCCAATAGTGATAAGACATTATTGATTGAACAAGCAAACTATTGGCAAATGGCACGCGAGTGGAATAAAGCGATCAAACTATGGACTAAGGTGGCAGCGAAAGATAACCACTACCGTTGGCAATTAGCGCAATTGTTAGTCCAAGAAGGTGATTATAAACAAGCCTTGGTTGAGTTAGATCGGGTGAAGCGTAAAGATAAACGTGCAGAGGTCGAACTAGCTAAAGTACGGGTCTATTACAAAATGAACAATTTAGAACAAGCCATTATTCATGCTAAACAAGCGGATAATATTGAACCGTCTTCTGCGGCTAAAAGCTGGGTTAAATATTTAGCTCAAATGCGTAAGATGGATGCAAGTGTTTAATTAATAGCATAATAATTAGATGTATTGTTCATTATTTAAAGGCGAGCCATTGTGCTCGCCTTTCTTATTTATAAGAACCGAAAAAATATAAAAATATAAATGTGACTTTTTTAATGTTTTGACAGTTTGAATTATGGAGCCACCAAGAAATGAGTGGGAATTAAACATAAAGAGAACAATAAACATTTAGGAGTTGCATTATGAAACCGATAATTACAGCGGTATCCGCTGCTGTTGGTCTACTTTTATCTTCAGTCACACATGCTGAAGAAATTACCATGTTTGATTATGAGGAAGCGACATCCGCTTATCAAGATGCTTATTTGAATGCTCAATTTGATTTACAAAGTGGCAATCAAGATCAAACCAGTTTTAGTACTGATGTCAGTGCAAATTATGATCAAGTTTTTTCATCAGCAGATCGAAATACCCGTATTAATTTTGTAGGTGACACCTCGATGAGTCGCGGTAGTAATAGTGATGATTCAACCAAAAAGAACTATCAAGCGTTAGCATCACTGACCAATGATATGTACTTTAATCCAACCCGTAATAATGCCTTTTGGTACAGTAAAGCTGAAATTGGTGCACAAACAGATATGATCGATCCGTTTACTAAATTGACTGTCGGTTTGGGGTATGGACGAGTAGTGAATGCCACGCCAATGGCAAAAACCATTCGTGTTATTGAAGAATTACAAGAACGTGGATTATTAACGGGCTCAGTTTCTCGTAGTACGTATCAAAATGTTGCTCAAATTATTGCCAGAGAGCCAGAATACCGTAGTCGTTATGGTTCTGCTGATTATGCGGAATATTGGGTCGAAGATATTGGTAAGGCATTAGGCACGA
>CAMQXY010000168.1 GCA_947039005.1 uncultured Photobacterium sp. | reverse complement strand
GGTTACACTTCTCGATCATCATCTTTTGAGCAAAGATAACTTCTTCAACTGGGATCTCAACACCAAGGTCACCACGAGCAACCATGATACCGTCAGATGCTTCAAGAATAGCGTCAAAGTTATCAACACCTTCTTGGTTTTCGATCTTAGAAATGATCTGGATGTTAGCGCCGCCGTTTGCCGCTAGTAGTGCACGGATTTCTAGTACGTCTTCAGCCTTACGGATGAAAGATGCAGCAACGAAATCAACGCCTTGCTCACAACCAAACTTAAGGTCAGCTTTGTCTTTTTCAGCAAGAGCTGGAAGTTTTACAGAAACGCCAGGAAGGTTAACACCTTTGTTTTCGCCTAGGTCACCGCTGTTAAGTACTTTACACTTAACTTCAGTTTCTGTTGTTTCCAACACTTCCATCTCAATTAGACCATCGTCTACTAGGATGATGTTGCCTTTTACTAGGTCTTTAGCAAAACCAGGGTAAGTCACAGCCACACGGTCTTGGTTACCGATTACAGATGTATCTGTTGTGAAAGTGAAATCTTGACCAGCTACTAGAGTGAAGTCATTGCCACCTTCTAGTTTGATAGTACGAATCTCAGGACCTTTAGTATCTAGCAAAATTGCTAGTTCTTTGCCTGTGTTAGCCATAACTTCACGTAAGTTAGTGATACGCTGACCGTGCTCTTCAAAGTCACCGTGTGAGAAGTTAAGACGCATTACGTTCATACCAGCGTTAGCTAGTTTAGTAAGCATTTCTACAGATTCAGTTTTTGGTCCAATCGTACATACGATCTTGGTCTTTTTCATTGAGGATACTCTCCGGATGTTGCTACCCAAGGGGAAGTTAACATTAATCATTATCGGGTAATCAACATGTTGTTGTTATCTGATAGTGACTAATGAATAAATAAAAACGCTTTAAATATTACTTTAAAAAAGCGTGAATGCGCTTTTGTAAAGTCTATCTCTAGGTGATCTAAAATGGCGTTTAAAATATCGTTATTATTATTGAACAAGTAGATAAATGCCTTTAGAACATTGATTGTAGCCCTAATATTCAAGCGCAGGATTATAGCAGATATTCCACCATTTAGCACCCTGAGATATAGCTCTACATTGTCGATATTGTGTGTGACATAAAAATGATGATTATGTAGGAAAATAAAAATAATGCTTTGCTATTTATCAAGTGTCAGTCTGTTAATGGTATTTTTGTGTAGTGATAACAACATAAGTTGGTGCGTGGTGGGGTGTTTCTTATTTATGCCGCTGCAACGGAAAAAGGCTGAAGTATAAATACTTCAGCCTTTTCGAATTTGGTGGCCCCTCCCAGACTTGAACTGGGGACCAAGCGATTATGAGTCGCGTGCTCTAACCACTGAGCTAAGGGGCCATATGCGGCAAATTATAGGGGATGGTGCGGCACTTGTCTAGCTATTAACACTAAGAAATTGTTTGCTTTTTCGACAGTTAGAAAAATCGATGATATTTAGTAATGTTTAGCTGCTTTATTACACATAATAAAAAAGCGAGCTCAAAGCTCGCTTTTTTTTGAGAACGCTTATCGTGCTTACTTATTCATCAAGGAAGCTACGAAGTACGTCTGAACGGCTAGGGTGACGTAATTTACGTAGTGCCTTCGCTTCAATCTGACGGATACGTTCACGAGTAACATCAAATTGCTTACCCACTTCTTCTAGCGTGTGGTCAGTATTCATATCAATACCGAAACGCATACGAAGTACTTTAGCTTCACGTGGTGTTAAACCCGCTAGTACATCGTTAGTTGCAGCACGCAAGTTTGTTGCAGTTGCTGCATCCATTGGTAGTTGAAGTGTTGTATCTTCAATGAAATCACCTAGGTGTGAATCTTCATCATCACCAATTGGGGTTTCCATTGAGATTGGCTCTTTAGCAATCTTCAATACTTTACGGATCTTGTCTTCCGGCATTTGCATGCGTTCAGCCAATTCTTCAGGTAACGGCTCACGGCCCATCTCTTGAAGCATCTGACGTGAGATACGGTTCAATTTGTTGATGGTTTCAATCATGTGTACAGGGATACGAATAGTACGTGCCTGGTCAGCGATTGAGCGTGTAATTGCCTGACGGATCCACCATGTTGCGTAAGTTGAGAATTTGTAACCACGACGGTATTCAAATTTATCAACCGCTTTCATTAGACCGATGTTACCTTCTTGGATTAGATCCAGGAACTGTAAACCACGGTTGGTGTACTTTTTAGCGATAGAGATAACAAGACGCAAGTTTGCTTCAACCATCTCTTTTTTCGCACGGCGTGCTTTCGCTTCACCGATTGACATACGACGGCTAATGTCTTTGATTCGCTCAATAGACAGACCCGTTTCTTGTTCAAGTATACGTAGTTTTAACGTTGAACGACGAAGATCTTCTTCATAGTTCTTTAGACGTTCAGCGTACGGCTTACCTGAGTTAAGCGCAGTGTCAATCCAATCACTGTTTGATTCATTACCGCCAAATAGGCTAATGAACGTTTTCTTTGGCATTTTGCTGTTATCAACACACATACGCATGATAAGACGCTCGTTAGTGCGTACCTTATCCATTGAGTCACGTAGTGAGCTAACTAGACGATCAAATTGCTTTGGAATTAGACGGAATTGCTTGAAGATTTCTGACAATTCTTCTACAGCAACTTCGGTAGTAGCGTGTTGACGACCATTGGTGTTAATGGCTAATGCCATTTTGTCATAGGATTGACGTAGTTCTAAAAACTTTTCACGCGCCAATTCTGGGTCGATGCTACCATCGTCTTCTTCTTCTTCGTCGGCATTGTCGTCGTCGTCGCCATCTTCAAGATCTTTATCTTCATCTTCAAGATCAGTTTCGCTGAGCTCTGAGCCAATGTGTGTTGCTGTTGGTGCTGCGGTAGCTTCTTCGTTAGGATCAACGAAGCCTGAAATGATATCAGTTAGACGAAGTTCATCGGCTTCAACTTTGTCAAACTGCTCAAGTAAATGAGCGATTGCTGAAGGGTATTCAGCAACAGAGCATTGAACTTGGTTAATACCATCTTCAATGCGTTTTGCGATATCAATTTCGCCTTCACGAGTAAGTAGTTCAACTGTACCCATTTCGCGCATGTACATACGTACAGGGTCTGTTGTGCGACCGATCTCGCTTTCTACGCTTGATAATGCTTGCGCCGCTGCTTCAATGGCGTCTTCGTCGGCATTATCTTCAGTCATCATGAGTTCATCGGCATCAGGGGCAGTTTCAACTACCTTAATACCCATGTCATTAATCATTTGAATAATGTCTTCAACCTGATCAGAATCAACAATATCTTCTGGTAGGTGGTCATTTACTTCGGCGTAGGTCAGATAGCCTTGTTCCTTGCCTTTAGCAACAAGTAACTTTAGCTGTGACTGCGGATTTTGCTCCATAGACGGTATCCAACTTCGGGTCTGAGTGATAATTTAGTATGCAGAGTTGCAAACCAGTCATTATAACAAATTTCTTAATTGTTGACTACTTATTAGACAGGACGATCCAACAATAAGGATTGTAATTCCTGCTTTTCTTCGACTGATAAGCCGACAGTTCTTGATTTAGTCTGCAACTGTTCAATTTGTTGATTAACACACTGAATAATAATTTTATCCATTGCGTCTAAAAATACATCGATGCTGTTGTCTTCATCATTCGACAACGGTAGCTCCCACGCGGCAAGCCGTGCCATCATGGCTTCATACTTGGTGCCACGCCAATATTCTAAAAGCTGTCCAGTGCTAATATTGGGATTGTTTCGGCATTTATCAACTATTGAGAGCAATAAATTTAAACCCGCGAGCTCAATACCAGTAAATGCGTCCATATCAAATTCAAGCTGTTGTACAAAATATGGGTGCTGAATCAGTAATGCGATAACTTCTCGCATTGGTGTGCGCTTAATTTGTACTTGGCCTACAGGTTTAGTGATTTGACCATGCTTTGATAGTAGCTGTTGTAATTGTGCTTCATCGGGTAAACCGAGTTTTTTGCCCAGTAGTTCACGCAAGTATAGTCGCAGAGTGCCGCCAGGTACTTTATCAATTAAGGGAACGGCTAACGTGGTTAGCTTGGCTTTACCTTCTCGGCTACTGGTATCAATTTGAAGCATTAAGCTATTAAACAAAAACTCTGATAGTGACGTAGCGTCATCAATACGTTGTTCAAATTGTGCTTTACCTTCAGTACGAATGCATGAATCTGGATCTTCGCCATCAGGTAAAAACATAAACTTTAATTGGCGACCATCGGTTAAGAATGGCAGCGCTTGTTCCATTGCTCGCCAAGCGGCTTCACGTCCAGCACGATCACCATCATAACAACATACAACGGTACTGGTTTGACGAAACAGACTTTGAATATGGTCACCAGTAGTGGCGGTTCCTAAAGATGCAACGGCGTAATCGACCCCAAATTGAGCCAAAGCCACCACATCCATGTAGCCTTCGACCACCATGATTTTTTCTGGTTCACGATGGGTTTTTAATACTTCATACAGACCATATAGTTCACGGCCTTTATGAAAAATATCCGTTTCTGGTGAATTTAGGTATTTAGGCGTACCGTCACCTAAGACCCGACCACCAAAGCCAATAACACGTCCACGGCGATCATGGATCGGAAACATCACTCGTCCACGAAAGCGATCATAACGACGACCTTGGTCGTTTTCGATCAGCATTCCGGTGCTTACAAGTGCTTTTTGCGATTCATCATCACGCCCAAAGCGAGTACGTACCATGTCCCATTGATCGGGTATAAAACCAATATTGAATTTTTTAACAATATCACCCGATAAGCCACGACCTTTGAGATAATCAACAGCAATTTCGGCATTTTGGGCGCGTAATTGTGATTGATAAAACAGTGACACTTGGCCCATAAGTTCATAGTAATTACGTTTATCGGCTGCTTTTGGACCTCGTGGTGTATTGGTACCATCGTTTTCACGTGGAACCTCTAACCCTAGTTGCGAGGACAGTTCTTCAATGGCATCGACAAACTCTAATCGGTCATACTCCATCACGAAATCAAGTACGTTGCCATGAACACCGCACCCAAAACAATGATAGAACTGTTTTTCTTGGCTTACCGAAAAAGATGGGGTTTTTTCATTATGGAAGGGGCAACAGGCACCAAAGTTCTTACCTTGTTTTTTGAGTTTTACGCGCGCGTCAATGACATCGACAATATCGTGTCGAGAGATTAAATCATCGATAAATGAACGCGGTATTTTTCCTGACATAACAAAGCAAACAACCTAGAGTAAACAAAAAGAGTGTAACGGTTAGACCGTTAAAAGAGGGGATTGTCAGATACAAACAAGCCGTGCATTCCAGAAGAATAGCACGGCTTGTTGCAGAATAAGAGGAGTGATTAGCCTAGCTTGATTTTCACCAGCTTGCTAACAATCCCCATATCGGCACGACCCTGAATTTGCGGTTTCAGTACGCCCATGACCTTGCCCATATCTTGCATGTTGGCAGCGCCTGTTGCAGCAATAGCATCATCCAGCAAAGCAGAGATTTCATCTTCACTTAACGGTTGAGGCATAAATTCTGCTAAGACACTGATTTCAGCATGTTCGATATCAGCAAGATCTTGACGGCCTGCAGCTTCATACTGTGCTACAGAGTCACGACGTTGCTTCACCATTTTGGTCAATACTACTAACACGTCGTCGTCGGAAAGAATGATCTTTTCGTCAACTTCGCGTTGTTTAATTGCAGCAAGTACCAAACGGATGGCACCAAGACGAGGTTTATTTCTCGCCTTCATCGCCGCTATTTGTTCGCTTTTAAGGCGTTCAATAAGAGTCATTACGCGATCCTTCTGTTTTATAATCTAACGATTAGTACAGACGAACGCGACGCGCGTTTTCGCGAGCCAATTTTTTCAGGTGACGCTTAACTGCCGCTGCTTTAGCACGCTTACGTACAGTTGTTGGCTTTTCGAAGTGCTCACGACGACGAACTTCAGAAAGGATACCTGCTTTTT
>CAMQXY010000167.1 GCA_947039005.1 uncultured Photobacterium sp. | reverse complement strand
GGTTATATTGTTATATAAAACTAATGTTGGTGGCTGGTATTGTTTCGGGAATTGCTTACCCCATACACTTTCAGTGGAGCCAAGAATTGCGGCAACAAATTGTTTATTTTCATCATTTAATTGTAGCGGTGCTTTTTTAGGTGAGTGTGATTGTTGGATACCGAGAGGTGTACTACCCCCCGTAAAATATTGGTAGGCAAAGAATAGCCCACCCACCACTAATACTATTCGTCCTATTTTACTGCGCATTAGCAATGGCACTAATCGTAATAACCCAGCAACAGGAGGGGTATTTGCTTGAGTCGGGCTATCGCTACGTCGATCTTCAATGTTTGAGCTTTGGCGAGAGTTCTTCCAACGCATTATTAATCCTCCATTATTGATAATAGATGATTAAATAATGGCTCAAAAATATGTATTAGTGGAAGTTTTTCTTAATTAGGGGGAATACGAGAGTCTGTTAGTTGCCGACTGGACTCCCCTAACATTATGATTAACAAAGGGGAGTAACTGGCAGTCGTTATAATTGCTGTTGTGCTTGTTCTAATCGTTCAATAATTGGCGCTGCTTTTTTGAGACAGCGAATATCGGTAAATAGCACCTTAGCTTGTGGATATTGGTGGCGCAGATAAGCAAACCACTGCTTAACCCTATTTGGGTAATATAAGCCTTTATCGCCTTTGATCTCAAATTGAGAATAGGTTAAGAGTAGTGCTAGTACTTGTTCCCATGTCATAGGGGCTTGGTTATGTTTAACGACATTACCTAAGTTGGGTAAGTTTAATGCGCCACGGCACACCATTAAGGCATCAGTATTGGTTGCGGCTAAACAGGCTTGACCATCAGCATGGTTCCACACTTCACCATTGGCAATAATCGGTAATTTAACATGCTGGCGAAGTTGGCGAATGTAATCCCATTTGATGGTTTCTGCTTTATAACCATCGTCTTTTGTACGCGCATGAATAACCATTTCATCAGCACCAGCTTGAGCAATAGCATCAGCAATTTCAAAACACTGCTGTGGATCATCCCAGCCTAAACGTACTTTTGCCGTTACGGGTTTAGTTGGATTGACCGCGTCTCGTGTCGCTTTCACAATTTGATAGATTAATTCCGGCTCTTTAAGTAACACCGCACCACCGCGACTTTTATTCACCGCTTTGGCAGGGCAACCAAAGTTAATGTCGATCCCTGCTGAACCAAGGTTACAAGCACGATGAGCATTTTCTGCCATCCATTGTGGATATTGACCTAATAATTGGACGCGGACGGGCGTGCCTGAGCGCGTTTTTCCGCCTTGGTGTAATTCAGGACATAAACGATAGAAAACACTATTAGGTAATAGGCTATCAATGATACGTACAAATTCAGTTACGCAAAGATCGTAGTCATTAATTTCGGTTAGCATCTCGCGCATTAGATGATCTAATACGCCTTCCATCGGGCCTAAAATAACTCGCATAGGGGTGTTTGCTCTACTCGGTAAATACGCTAAGGGGCGAGAGTCTAGTGCGAGTTGGATAATTTGTCATCTTTGTTTTTATATTGAGCGTAGATGATGACCCGAAATAATGGTGATAGGTTGTAAGTGGTGCTTATCACATGCGATGGCCATTTTGACCATACTTGTAGCAACATCTTCTGCTGGAATTGGCGTGAAGTGTTTCAGCGGACCCATCATTATAGGGTGAATCGTTTCAAAAATACGTTGAATGGCAAGCTCATCTTTTCGTGGTTGATTACGCTCACCTTTGAGTGGACCTGGGCGAACAAAAACACAATGCTCAAACGCTAATGCTGTTAATGCCTGCTCCATTTTACCTTTACAGCGTAAATAATGAGAGGGTGAATGTTTACACGCACCTAAACTTGATATGACAATCAGGTGTTTTACCCCAATATTTTTCATGGTGATAGCGACATTTTTGACTAAATCAACATCAATCTCTTCAAGTGCTTGGTTACTGCCTGCTTTTTTTTTGGTGGTGCCTAAACAAATAAAACCATATTCAGGTACTGGCTGATCGTTTTCCCAAGCAATAATACGTAATTGACTGTCTATAATTTGATGTAATCTCTTACTATGAAAAGGTAATGGGCGACGAGTCAGTGCGTAGATATGATTAAAACGAGGGTGATCGAGTAATTGATGTAATAGCTCAGTACCGACTAAGCCGCTGGCCCCGGCAATAATCGCATTCAGTGAATGGGGTGACATAAGTGTATCCATCATAATAAGTCAGAGACTATAAATAGCGTATTTTTATCTAATTTGCTTTTAAGTGCATCAAATTTCAATCATTGGGGGTGATTTATGGTGCAGTAATGGCTGTCGTCACGCATATTCGACGTATAATATCGCTAAAGTGAATCAAAAGAATTAACTAGGACATCTAATGAATACATTAATAACGTTACCATCACACTGGCAAGGTATGTCAGCCGCTTTTATTGAAGGCGCTTTATTTGCTGCAAACGCTAACCCAAAGCCAATGGAACCAGAAGTGTGGTTACCCGTTTTAATGAATGGTGGCGGTGATGATGTTGCTGTAGTGATGGTTGATGATGCAGATAAAATGCCGATTTTTAATCATTTTGAAATGCAGTATCGCACGGTAAAAGCGGGTGAATACGAATTACCTGAGAGTTTGATTTGGCAACAAGATGGCAGTAATCAGAGTGCATTACGTGAATTTGCTGAAGGATTTTTAGCAGTATGGGTATTCATTGAGCCGAATTGGCAGCAACAAACGGTATCTGATGGCACTATGCGGATGTTATCAGCGTTATTAACCACATTAATGTTACTGGTGGATGAAGTAGGTACTCTCGCTCAAATGGAACAAGCTGGTGTAACCAGTATGCCTTCTGCGAGCGACTTATACCAGCAGTTACCGTTGATGCTAACGGAAGTGATGATGGCTGCTGATCAATTGCAAATTGGTTCAGGCGCACAGGCAATTAATCCATTTAAAGGTATTGGACGTAACGATCCATGCGTGTGTGAAAGTGGTAAAAAATTCAAACAATGTTGTGGTAAAACGTTGTAATGTCAGTGAATAAGCCGCGCTTGGTCGTTGTGGCTGGAGTTATTGAAAAACAAGGCGATTACTTTATTGCACAACGTTTTGATAATGCTAGTCAGGGTGGTTTATGGGAATTTCCTGGTGGAAAAGTTGAAGTCGGTGAGACTCCCGCTCAGGCGCTTGAACGTGAGTTATATGAAGAGTTGGCTATTCGAACGGTAACTGGGCTATGGTTAGCTGATAGCGTATTTGATTATGGTGATAAAATTGTTGAGCTTAAAGGTTATTTAACGCATTGGCAGCAAGGTGAGATTCAATTAAATAGTCATCAACAAATGGCATGGGTTTCATTGGTACAATTAGGAAATTATCGTTTTTGTGCCGCTGACTATCCTATTATCACCGCTTTGCATGAGCATATTGCGTTGACGAGTAATACCAAAGTGTAAATATATTTTTGTAGAGTAAATCGCGTGATCAAAAAAGCGAAGCATCGAGCTTCGCTTTTTTATGTATTGTTTTTTATGCTGAGGCGGCAGCTTAACGCTTGTTACCAAAAAATTGTGCGATAACCATTACTGCCCACACAATAAGGTTGGCGGAAAAAATGATCACTAACCATTGTGGCATAGAGAGATCTAAGAATGTCCACACTACTTTGGCACAATCACCATAAGCTTCAAACATCCATGGTACCCAATGATTTAAGGGAGCCCATGACGGAAATTGGACGAATAAATCACAAGTTGCAAAGGGTGACGGATTAAATTGAAAGCCAACGTGTTGATAGGCTAATTCTACGCCACGGAATGCACTATAACCCCATCCCGCTAAACCTAGCCAACGAAATACGCCATTTTTAGGTGCGAGTAGACCAATGAAAGCAGCAATACCAATTCCCATCATCGCGACACGTTCATAGATACACATTACACAGGGTGCAAGATTCATGACATGTTCGAAAAAGAGCGCAGAACTTTCAAAGAAAATAATGGATAGTAGTAGTAACAACCAGGCTAAACGTGTTTTTGAAAAAGAATTAAGCACTTGCATTATTGGTACTCTAATGACTAACTGGATAAAACAAAGCCCTAAACATCAGGGCATTGAAAAGATATATGGTACTTATTACCGAGCGTTATTCAATCATAGCTCTTGAGATAAGTAAATCGTCATTAAGTGGGTTTGATTATTTTAATGACCAACCGCAGGAACTAATGCCGCCGCATCGATTGCTCCTTGAGTTAACCAGTTCATGCTATAGAACCAATCAGTCATTGGTACCAATAATAATTCAATCCCCGCTAAGCCCACAAACGTTAATACAATAGTATAAGGCAAGGCCATATACACCATACGCCCGTAAGAAAGCCGAATCAGTGGTGCCAACGCAGAGGTTAATACAAATAAGAAGGCTGCTTGACCATTGGGTGTAGCTACAGAAGGTAGGTTTGTACCAGTATTGATAGCAACCGCTAACATATCAAACTGATTACGATCGATGACGCCATTGATTAATGCTGCTTTAACTTCATTAATATATACCGTACCGACAAAAACGTTATCCGATACCATCGACAATAAGCCATTGGCAATATAGAACATGGTTAATTGCGAGCTACCTTCAAGGGTTAATACCCAACTGATAATCGGTGTAAATAATTGTTGATCAATAATCACCGCAACCACAGAGAAAAACACCGCTAATAAGGCAGTAAAAGGTAATGCTTCTTCAAAGGCTTTTCCTAAAGCATGTTCTTCGGTGATCCCTGTAAATGCGGTTGCAAAAATAATGACGGTTAAACCAATTAATCCAACAGCCGCTAAGTGCATCGCTAGACCAACGATAAGCCAAACCGCAATAATGCCTTGTACGATAAATTTTGCATAATCAAGATTAGTGCGACGTTTACGCTCTTCGTTATCTAAATCAACCAAAATAGTACGAACATTTTCAGGTAGTTGGGCTCCGTAGCCACAGACTTTAAATTTTTCAACCAACGCACAAGTACAGAGACCACAAATGAAAACTGGGATGGTGACTGGTGACATACGTATAATAAATTCACCAAACTGCCAGCCGGCTTGGTCGGCAATGATTAAGTTTTGTGGTTCACCGACCATCGTCATTACGCCGCCTAGCGCAGTACCTACACCAGCGTGCATTAATAAGCTGCGTAAAAACGCCCGATAGTTTTCAAGATCATCGCGGCTCAATTCTTGAACATGATCATCATCGGTATGATCGTGATTAGCATTAGGATCTTGTCCAGAAGCGACTTTGTGATAAATACTATAGAAGCCAACGGTCACACTGATAACTACGGCAATAACAGTTAGTGCATCAAGAAATGCAGATAGAAAAGCCGCCATGAGACAAAAAGCGAGCGAAAGTAGTATCTTGGATTTAATGCTTATTAATATTTTGGTAAAAATAAACAGTAGTAGTTGCTTCATGAAGTAGATGCCAGCAACCATAAATACCAACAGTAATAATACTTCGATATTAGCTACCAGCTCATGTTTCACTTGTTCAGCGCTTGTCATACCAATGGCGACAGCTTCAATTGCGAGTAAACCACCAGGTTGTAGGGGATAACATTTGAGTGCCATTGCAAGAGTAAAGATAAACTCTACGACGAGTAACCATCCAGCAACGAAAGGGTCGACAAGAAAGAAAACCAATGGATTAATGATAAGAAAAGAAATGATTGCAATCTTGTACCAGTCAGGTGCCTTACCTAAAAAGTTTTTTATAAAGGCATTCCTTAGCGATATAGCCATGTTTAAATCTCTTATTATTAGTGCAAATTGAAGGTATGAAATGGCACTAATTGCTTGCTAGCACTAATCAGCTGATAATTAATCGCATCATGCTAAAAATTTTCAGTGGTGATAAGTTCTTTAAGATAAACACCATAGATAACCAATAATGATATTTAACTTAAAGCAGGCAGCAGCATCCATTTGCTCCCAGTTTGTTAATGATAACTCTACCGATTGAATTTTATTAGTCAACCAAACGTACATATATGTAAAGATATTATGACATTTTCATCACAAACTGAGGG
>CAMQXY010000166.1 GCA_947039005.1 uncultured Photobacterium sp. | reverse complement strand
CGGGGTAGCGATGATGTAGGCGGTAGTGGTGACGGTAGTGGTGGGGGTGGTGATGATGATGATGATGATGATGGTGACCCCGAGTGTGGTGGGGCAGGCAGCGCTAATGATGAGACGAGGATAAGACACTATCCCTACTTTAACGGCTTCGAGGTTAGGCGCTCTGTTGATCTAAGGACTATCCCTATCGATAATTTAGAAGAGATACCTAATTTTATCAGGGAGAGGTTGACAGACGTCATAACAGAGTGCTCTCAAAGAACCACCCGTGGCAGTGTTTTAGACGTGGTCCTGCGGGGGCCGTCGTTGGCCAGTGATATCCAGGCTGTACTCACGACTGGTGACGATTACAATGATGATATGTTTCTAGAGCAGATTTCGCAAGTTATACAAAGTAATGACGATAGCTTGACTGATGATGCGTTAGAGTTTGTTGTCACATGCGTTCGCAATAAAAACGGTGGCGTCCGGTTAAAGTTAAAAAGCGTCCCCTATGATGATATCATAAGCCGGAAAAGATTGAGTCTATACACCCCCTCCAACACTCATGACAATCTATGTTTCTCGCTATGCATAGCTCATTATCTAAAAGAGGGGGTGTCGGAGGATGATACGGTGTCGGGGGGTGTTACAGTGTCTGAAGAGGCTAAATTGTTGGTTGCCCAGGCTTTACACACCAGCTTAGGATTTGATCACAATCATCCAGTTGGTTTTGCTGATGTTTCTGCGTTTGAGAAGCATCTAGATGTTAAAATTTTGATTTTTCATCACAACTCTACTTTCAAGAAGTTGGAATTGTTTGAGACCCATACCGAACAACACAAACAAACAATTTGGCTGTACCTGCATGACGCACACTACCACTACATAGAGAACCGGACGGGGTTCTTTGGTGAAAACCATGTCTGTGAATATTGCTATAAGGGTTACGCATCCCCTATGTATCACAGATGTCCATTCTTTTGTAACGTGTGTCTAACAGTATGCGATAGACAACCAGGCAGGACGATAAAGTGTACACACTGTAACCGTATCTGCAAGTCTCAGCGATGCTACACCGACCACCAGCAATTATCACCTGAATACGGAGTTGTACCCTGTAAAAAGACTAAATATTGTAACAAATGTTGTAGACAGTATACTGTTGTCATGCGCTCCTCAAAAACAGGCAAGCAGGGGCCTGTCCACACATGTAGTGTTGCAAAGTGTGTGCACTGTCGTGAAGTGATACTCAGCGACACCAAGCATGAATGCTACATACAGCCCCCTGAGGCGGAGCTGTCGCCTACAGCCCCCGTTCCACTTGCAACTGCAGGCCCCAAAGATAAGAAAAAGGTGAAATATGTATTTTATGATTTTGAGACGCGTTATCATAACGATCGACACGAGCCAAACTTTGTGGCTGCCATGACGTATGACGGGAAAGAGTGGCATGCTAGTGGTGCTGATTGTGTGGGGAAGTTTGTCAGACGCTACAGATCCAAGCGCTTCAGAGATTTTACATTCATAGCTCACAACGCATCAGGATTTGACAGCTACATCATTCTGCGTTACCTGACACACCAGGGCATTACTCCGTTCCTGACCATGAGGGGTAGTAGAGTTATCTTGATGTGCGATAAGACCTACAGCCAGAGGTGGATCGATTCATTTAGCTTTTTGCCCATGCGTTTGGCTAAAACACCGTCTGCTCTTGGTTTTGAAGATCTGTTGAAAGGCCATTTTCCGCATAAATTTAATACCAGAACCAACGAGTTTTACAACGGGCCCTACCCCGAGCCGTCGTATTACGGTTATGAGGCTATGACTTCTGCTGAAAAGACAGATTTCATGGTGTGGTACAGATCTGTACGCCACAGGAAATTTGACTTCCAGAGGGAGCTGCGTCATTATGGTATCAATGATGTGAGGGTACTGCACAAAGCATGCACAATCTATAGGGACACATTCATGGCGTGCTCCTCTGTAGACCCCTTTGCTTATACCACACTAGCCTCTGCGTGTATGGCTACTTTCAAAACGTCGTACTTGCAACCAGATACATTAGCGTTGACCTATGAGGGGGTCTATCTGAAGCAGCACAAGACGTACTCAAATGTGTCCATCGAGTGGCTTGAGCATCTCGCACACATCAACAACTTGGAGATTCACCATGCTCTCAATCATGGGGAGTTTCAGGTTGGACCGTTCTTCCTAGACGGATATGCCCCAAGCACACACACGGCCTACGAATTTGCAGGGTGCTTTTATCATGGGTGTGAGGATTGCTACAACACAGGCCATCTAAACCCTGTCACAAAGATCAGCTATGGTGAAATGCGAGAGCAGTTTCGTATCAAAGTCACAGCCCTCAAAAAAGATTATGGGCTGGGTGTGGTGGTCATGTGGGAGTGTGAGTGGGCTAGACAGAAAACAAGTGATGTTGCGCTTCAGACATTCCTGACGACTCTGAAGCTACAGAGCAGGATCGAACCTCGTGATTCTCTCTATGGGGGGCGCACCAACGCCATCAAATTGTACCACAAGACCGAGCCTGGTGAGAAAATACGCTACTATGACTTTACATCGCTCTACCCTACAGTGCAGGCACGCTGTCCTTATCCTGTAGGGCACCCCGAAATCATCTTTAGAGATTTCAAGTCTGTGGAACAGTATTTCGGTATTGTCAAATGTACAGTGCTACCACCCCGGGGTCTATTCCATCCTGTCCTCCCCTACAGATGTAACGGGAAGTTGATGTTCCCCCTCTGTCGCACCTGCACCGATGATCTCAACCAGACAGACACATGTCATCACGATCCCGATGACAGAGCACTGACTGGTACATGGGTGTCTTTCGAGTTGCAGAAGGCTGTTGAAAAGGGGTATCAGATAACACAAATGCATGAGGTGTGGCATTACCCGCGACGGTCGGATAATTTGTTTAAGGGCTATGTCAAAACATTTCTGAAACGCAAGCAGGAGGCTTCAGGATACCCCAGCACAGTGGATACCCCAGAGAAACAGAGGGTATATGTGCAAAACTACCTGGATAAGGAAGGCATCCAGCTGGATCACAGCAGCATGTGTGTTAACAAAGCCATGCGTAGTTGCAACAAGTTGATTCTAAACAGCCTGTGGGGTCGCTTTTCGCTGCGTACAGACCTCCCCTCTTGCGAGCTTATTTCTGATCCTGAAAGGTTTACACAGCTAATGTTCAGCGACAGCTATCACATCAGTCACTTTTGTTTCGTCTCTGATGAGGTGGCTTTGGTTCAATGGAATCACAAAGACGCCCGCCTCTCGAGGGCTAAGGATGTTAACGTTGTTGTGGGTGCGGTGACTACTGCCCACGCCAGACTCATGCTCTATGACCTTCTAGACAAGCTGCAGGAGCGGGTCCTTTACTGCGACACAGACAGCATCATTTTTGTTTCTAGGGATGGTGAGTGGGTACCGCCTTTAGGCCCATACCTAGGGGATCTGACGGATGAGATAAACGATGGAGACTTGTACGGTACCGATCAGGAGGATTACATCAAGGAATATGTCTCAACTGGTCCTAAAAGTTATGCGTACCACACGCTTCAACACAAGTCTGTCGTCAAATGCAAAGGGGTAACTCTAAATGCTGCCAATGCTATGGTTGTCACCCCGCAGACACTAAAAGGTCTGGTAGATGGCTATGTCACCCATCAGCCTCCGGACAGAGACACCACCACATCGATAGACACTATCCAAAGGGATAAGACGAGACTCTTGCTCAAAAACGCCACTGTAGTTAAACGGTTAAAGGTTGTTTATAACAAGCGTCGGGCCTTTACTGATTACACTACACTTCCTTATGGTTATTAACCTAAATGTATTTTCATTCGTTAAAGTGTGTATCATTGATTGTTTTTTTGTTTTTCATTTTAGAATAAATACCAGTCATATGTTTTTAAATGTATTTTATTTTTTATTTTACTACTCTACTTTGTAATGATGATTGCTGTCATGTATCTTGTATGTATGTATTAATGTTAATAAAGCATGTTATTGGCTAAAATAAATACTGTTGGGGTCATAAAGGTTTTTTCACCACAAAGGATCCACCCATCAGAGGGCTAAGAAGAGACTCCTGGTTAAAAACACATCAGTTGTATGGTAAGATGGCTACAGGGCAGAAGTCGGTTGTTGGAGAAATGTTTGACCCCAGACTTCAGCACCCGTTCAGTATGGTAGTGTCTGGCCCCTCCAACAGCGGAAAAACCTATTTTGTCAAAACAATCGTTGAAAACATTGGTCGTCTATTTTCGGAAGATATTGAAAACATAGTCTATATTTATTCATGCTGGCAACCGATATATGATGAATTGTTAAAGATAAGGAGTATTAACTTTGTGGAAGGGATTCCCAAATCTCTTTGCGACGATTCAATATTACCGGTCAATACTAGAAATCTTCTCATTATTGATGACTTGATGAATGATGCATGCAATAATATAGAGGTGCAGCATGTTTTTACAAAATATGTACACCATCGTAACCTTAGCTGTATGTATCTGGTGCAAAATTTGTTTATGCAAGGTAAAACCAGCAGAACAATAAGCTTAAATACAAATTACATGGTCTTGTTTAAGAACCCACGTGACAAATATCAGATTTTATTGATAGCCAGACAGATGTTTCCGTGTGAGACAAAGTATTTTCTAGAGTCCTTTAACGACGCTACTAGCATACCCTATGGGTATTTGCTTGTCGACTTTAAAGCCACGACCCCCGACAATATGAGACTTAGAACAGCTATTTTATCAGACCGTCAAGTCGTCTACACCCAGAGAGCAAAGTGACTAGCTAGAGGCCATGTCGGAGCGTATACGCAGAAATCGAGACCGCCTAAAGCTGTTATATAAATCGCCACCTGCTCTGCGTAAAGTTATTCTACGGACAGCCAACGACGATTTTATCAACTCGCTGTGTGAAATAGCGTTGAATATTTTACAAGGCAAGATACCATTGACCCCCAGTCAGCACAAAAGATTGCAGAAACAAAAAAAGGACATTAGGCTGCTGGCTAATAAGTCTGTGGTGATTTCTAAAAAGAAGAAGAGACTCATCAATCAGACCGGTGGATTTCTGTTGCCTTTACTGTCTGTAGCCATACCTTTGATTACCAGTCTTTTCTCCAGAGGTGGTTGATTGAAATCGTAATGGAGCACACTCACAAGATGTATCTAGTTCCTCAGCATCAACTCGATGCCTTAAAGCAACCCCATCCTAGGGAATCGGTTAGACAGACGGCTGAAAACGCCTTGGATAAAGCTATCGAGGAGGTGTTGAACACCCCCGATACCGATTTGTATGAAAAAGCCAAGAGGTACGGATCTGTTTTACAGCGATATCTATCTCTGGTTAAACAAGGACAACGTGAGCAAGGAGAGTTGACTCTATCACTTGCTGAGGATGGGTCCGAGTCACAGCCGCGGGATGCGGATGAGGGGGGTAATGCTAGGGCTGGTGATAGTGTTTTTGATGAGGTAATGAGACACATACCGACAAAAAGTAAGAGAAACGCCGGACACATTATGGAATCGTTGAAGAAATCTAAAAACGTATCATGGACGGACAGGGGCGAGCTTGTGTTAAAAGGAGAAACTATTAAGGGGTCACATATGTATGATTTGTTAAAGAATGTCACATCGTCCTATCGCGTTTTAGATTCCGACAGGCCACCGGGGTGGATAGCGTTTCTGCAAGTTTTAGCCCGTATTAATGTACCGTCTACATCTATACCTAGTAAACGACTTAGGCAGTTGGTAGACATGTATAAACATGCTCCACCATCGGATAGTGTTATTGCAATTGACGAGTATGAGAGCCACCACTCTGGATCTAATAAGAGGAGAAGACGTGAACGACCTGACTCACCTTCTAATACCCCTAAAACACATGAAAGTGCGTGGTTACAATTCTGATGAGCCTATCTGAATAATTGTATATATACTGTGACTGTTATCTTTTTGAAAAACGCTTGTGTAGTATCAGCTAAATAAAAAACTTGACAACATAAACTTTTTTACTCGTCTTTGTATTTATTTTCAAAAGGCATGTTACATGTTACATCCGCATATACATGACTGCACACATAACATATCATATTCATTACAGACGCTAGGTTGTACACGTCCAACAAAGTCATAAACCTTTTCATCA
>CAMQXY010000165.1 GCA_947039005.1 uncultured Photobacterium sp. | reverse complement strand
CCTTCGAAGGCAGTGCCGGCAGATTTACAATCTGCTCCCTTTGGCCACTCGGGAACCCCACCGAAATTATTGAAACTGGTGCCGACTACCGGAGTCGAACTGGTGACCTACTGATTACAAGTCAGTTGCTCTACCTACTGAGCTAAGTCGGCTTAATTGATGCGCATTTTAGATAATGATGATTTTTGATGCAATACCTTAGTGCCTTTTTTTTACGCTTTTTTTATCAATTGTCGTAAATTTACCCATTATCGACATTTCGCATACAAAGCAAGCCCTTCAAGTACCAATTCTGAACGATGATTATAATTTTTAATATCATCGACAGGAAGATGTCTAACTCCCCCGCCACATAATACAACGATAGGCTCCAGCGTTAGTTTTTCTCGGGCCTCTTTTAGTCCATATTCAATTAAACCAATCAATGCGGCACGACAACCATTTTTAAGTCCATCAGCGGTATTATCCGCTAAATCTAGACTGTCACGATGATCATGATCAGAAAACACCTTGGTGGTATTTTCCAACACCACTTTCATCATCAACTGATAACCTGGTGCAATCCAGCCACCAAGATGCTTTCCATCGCCAGCTAAAACATCAAAAGTTAATGCCGTACCAATATCAACAATTACTGTTGGACGCTTAAATTCTTGATGAATAGCAACTAACGTTAACCAACGATCGACACCTAAATATTGATATTCGTGATAACCATTTTTGACCCCAAAGTCTTTACGCATTGTTTTCACTGCTAACACCGGAATATTTGCAACTTGTGCAATACGTTGAATGGTGTTGTCAACTTCAACAGGACCGACACTTGCAAAAACAATACGCTTAATTTTTTGTTCTAAAATAGGATCAAGCACTAACTCTAATTTCTTACTCGGGTATTTGCCTATTAGCTCTACCCGACCATTTTCTCGTAATAAAGCAACCTTAACGTAGGTATTGCCAGCTTCAATTAATAATTGCATCAACAACCTCTAAGGCTGATTTCACCACCAACATAAGCGGTAATGCCACTGTCAGTCTCAAGTAATAAGGCTCCTTGCTCATTAATACCCCGAGCAATACCCTCAACCACACGTTCGCCCATTAGTAATTTAACTGGGCGATTCAAAAAATTATCTATTTTATTCCAACGATCGACAAAACCACTTAGACCAACGTCTTCATATTCGATTAAGCTTTGATGAATACAACTTATCAATGTTGCCGCTAATACATTCCTAGACGGCAGTGATGAACACGCAGTATTTAAATTCGTCCACGCCTGATCAATCATATTCGTCGCAACAGTCGGCATTGCTATATTCAACCCTAGCCCAATAACTAAATGAGCAGCAGCGCCAGCTTGACCGGTCATTTCAACTAAAATACCCGCTAATTTTTGATCGTGATAATAAAGATCATTCGGCCATTTCACACGAATATCAGGTGCCCCAAGTTGTTGTAAAGCTTCTGCAATAGCAACGCCAACTACAAGACTTAACCCCATAGCAGCAGCCATACCAGCCTCTAAGCGCCAATAAGTAGATAAATATAAATTACTACCAAAAGGAGATTGCCATTGCCGTCCTCGTCGCCCACGCCCAGCTTGTTGATATTCAGCCAAACAAACCGCACCACTTGGCAATTGACCAATTTGATTAAGCAAATACTGATTAGTAGAATCAATAATAGGGATCAGTTCCAACTGTGGACATGTAACCAATTCAGTAATACGTTCATTGTTAAGTAACTCAATCGGCTCAGCTAAACAATAACCTTTACCTTGCACACAATATAAATCAAGCCCCCACTGTTGAATGATTTTAATTTGCTTAGCAACTCCAGCGCGCGACATACCCAGTGCCAAACCTAATTTTTCACCCGAATGAAATTGACCATCAGCCAATAAACGAATAAGGGCTAAACGAGTTGAATGCTCTTTCATTATGCTTGTATCTCGGCCAAATACGTTTCAGCATTCGCTGCCATAAACCGCACCTCGTGTTCCAATGCAATACCAAATTTTGTGGCGACGCTATCAACTACACACTGCGCAAGCTGAATTACATCTTGTGCTGTAGCCGTACCAACATTCGTCAGTACTAGAGCCTGTTGTGGATGTACTTTAGCACCACCAATCTGGTGACCTTTTAAACCACACCGATCAATTAGCCAACCAGCAGCTAATTTCACATGATAATCATCAACACCATAGCTAGGCATCGCAGGATAGTCAACAAGTAGCTTATCAAGTAACGTTCTTGAAATAATAGGATTTTTAAAAAAACTGCCCGCATTCCCAATCACCGCAGGATCCGGTAACTTCGCTTTACGCACATTGCAAACAGCATCAAAAACTTGTTGGATAGTAACTGTTGCAACGTCAAATTGATTTAAAGGAGCATAGCCAATTTGAGGTTGCCACGTTTTAGGTAAACAAAAACCAACTGCAACAATAATATGACCATCTTTTAATTGATGTTTAAAAATCGAATCTCGGTAGCCAAACTGGCAAGCTGAAGCTTCATAACGTTTAATATCACAGGTACTTACATCAAGTACATCAACGTACTGGCAAACATCTTTAAGCTCAATACCATAAGCACCAATATTTTGAATTGGTGATGATCCAACACAACCAGGAATTAATGCTAAATTTTCTAGACCACCAATATTATGTTTTACACACCAACTCACCAACTGATGCCAATCTTCACCGCCTCCAACATGCAAACAAAAATTCGTGGCGGTTTCTGTTAACGTAATACCTTTAATCCGGTTAAGAATAATTACACCTTGATAGTCTTCACAAAAAAGTAAATTACTTCCTTGACCGACTACCAATTTAGGCATCGCATTAAAATTTGAGTCTCGCCATATATTAACAAAATCATCAATACTTTCAGCTTCAATTATCTGTGTGGCTACAGCATCAATACCAAAGGTATGATAAGGCGCTAACCCATGATCAGGTAAAACTTTCATGTTAATTTAAGACCATATCTTTATACTAATTAGTCTATTTTACCCGATTCAATCTCACAACGCAGTGTTTTCCCATGAGCCAAATTCACTATCAACAGTTAAATTCAATTCGATTACCGATCGCTAATAAACTCTATAAAGATTTTTATCCCGCAGGAAAAGCTAAACGTGACGAAACCTTATGGGTCGGTGAGTCAGCACAAGGCATTATTTGCTGTGTTCGATTTAAATATATTGGAGAGCTACAGTTATTAACCGGTATGCTCGTTAAGCCCGAATACCGTGGCAAGAAAATTGCAACTCATTTACTCCAACACGCAATACCACAAATAAAGAAAACACCTTGTTATTGCTTTGCTTTTAGCGAACTCGAAACGCTTTATCAGCATGTGGGGTTTATCACATTACACCCCCAACAATTACCCAATGATTTAAAACAGCGATTTGAGCGTTATTGTAATAGCGGAAAAAAACTCACTCCAATGCAATATAACGCTCAGCCATAACCGCAAATTAGTAAGGTCATCATATATCTGACAATGAGATAGGTTAGCTTGATACTTTTTCTGATATAATTCGTTTCTTAACTCAAATTTATCTTCTTACTAGATCGTGTAAACGAGGCGATAATGGATTCAGCTATTGCTAACAGGCAGCATATAGATCAGCTGCCGCGTATTGCGCACAAGCCCGAAAATTTAGAGACTCTTTTTGACGCGAGTTCTTTCAGGAAGCGTTTGTACCAAGAAATTGATTTAGCACATCAACGCATTTATATTGTTGCTCTTTATCTACAAGATGATGAAGCTGGTCGCGGTATACTGACAGCGCTATACGAAGCAAAGCAACGTAATCCTGCATTAGATATTAAAGTGTTCGTTGATTGGCACCGTGCTCAACGTGGTCTGATTGGTGCAAGTCAGTCTGATGGCAATGCCGCGTTATACCGCGAATATGCTGAAAAATATCAGCATTCAATCAACGTGCTTGGTGTACCTGTACGTAATCGTGAAGTATTTGGTGTATTACACTTAAAAGGCTTTATTATCGATGATACCGTGATATATAGCGGTGCTAGTCTTAATGATGTCTACCTCGCACAACACGACCGCTATCGCTACGATCGCTATCATGTTATCAAGAATAGTAAATTAGCTAATAGTATGGCGAAATTTATCACTGAAACTTTAGTTGAAAGTGATGCTGTAAATTGTCTAAATCAAGCTGTACGTCCCGATACAAAATCATTAAAAGGTGCTATTAAAGACCTTCGTGCGGAATTGCAGCAGGCAAGCTATCACTATATTGCAGAAACTATTGCTGCTGACGAAGTCGGTTTAACACCACTGATAGGTTTAGGCAAACGTCGCAATCAGCTCAATCAAGACATTTGCACCTTAATCGCCAGTGCGCAGAGTGAATTAACCATTTGCACACCTTATTTTAATTTTCCTCGCAGTGTTAGCAAAGAAGTCATTAAGGCATTAAAACGTGGCGTTAAAGTCACTATTGTTGTTGGTGATAAAACGGCTAACGATTTTTATATCCCGCCATCAGAGCCTTTCAAAACTATTGCTGGTTTACCTTATCTTTATGAAGTAAACCTACGTAATTTTGCAAAAAGTAATGAAGCGGCTATCGCTAGTCGTCAATTAGCTATCCATTTATGGAAACATGAGAATAATAGTTTCCACCTCAAGGGTATCTGGGTGGATAACCAATACATGCTTATCACTGGTAATAATTTAAATCCACGAGCATGGAAACTTGACTTAGAAAACGCCATTCTTATTCATGATAAAAATCAACTTCTCGCTCAACAAACCCAACAAGAAATCGACTGTATACTAACTCATACCACCTTGATTGGTAGCTATAAACAAATCGAAAAAATCGACAGTTACCCCACCAAAGTAAATAAATTAATTAAGCGGATCCGTCGCGTTAAAGCTGATCATATTCTTAATCAAATTCTATAACGACTGAACAATGCGCGGCAATAACCTTAATTGCTGCGCTCTCCCTATTAATCATCTCAACGATCTATATCCTTCCAAACTTAACGTCTAATACCAATCTAACTAAAATTATGATCTAATTGAAACCATCATTTTCAAATGAGATTCGCTATGGACAGCCTAAACAATACCGACTTTAAAAAGCTTGCTCGCTAACAAAAAACGATTCAAATGAAAATGAGATTACTTGCCTTAGAACACTTCAAGGAAGGTAAATCTCGAACTCAAATTGCTAAATATCTCAAAGTTAGCCTAACAAGTGTTAATAAATGGATTAGTGTCTTTCTTGAAGATGGCTTAAAAGGACTTAAGAAAAAACCGTGTAGTGGTCGTCCTGCATTTCTCACCCTAAACAACGTGAGCAGTTATCCAATTATATTAAACTTAAAGCTCAAGACTCTTCTGGTGGGCGATTAATAGGAGCGGATATTCATGCTTACATTCACAAAGAATTTGATAAAAACTACCACCCAGATTCTATCTATTATCTACTTAATCGCATGGGCTTTTCGTGGATAACGTTACGGTCAAAACATCCAAAACAATCACAGCAAGCTCAGGATAATTTTAAAAAATTTAAAATTGAAACAATCCCTAAGATCCCAGGGCATATAGGGCTCGATAAGGTCGATGTTTGGTTTCAAGATGAAGCAAGGTTTGGACAACAAAATACCACTACCCGTCTTTGGGCTGAGCGAGGAACTCGACCAAGAGCGCTAAAACAACAGCAGTTTGAATATGCTTATCTATTTGGTTCGGTGTGCCCAGCAAGAGGCGTTAGTGGTACCTTGCTCAAATATAACGAACCACCGAAAAAGGTCGCCATGCTATTGTGGTGATGGATGGTGCTGGCTGGCACACTGACGATATTGCCAATCAGTTTAATAATCTCAGTATCATTAAACTTCCACCCTATTCCCCTGAACTTAATCCAATTGAACAAGTGTGGAGTTGGTTACGACAACACTATCTCGCTAATCAAAGTTTTGCTGATTATAACGACATTGTCGATAAGGTCTGTCTTGCATGGGATCGGCTTAATGAATCAGCTTTACACATCACTAAAATGTGTTCAAGAGATTGGATCAACCTGACCAGTTAATTTTCCAGATTGGTATTATTTCGTATTTATACAAACGAAAAAAAACCTGAATCTTTCGATTCAGGTTTCTTCAATAATGGCGGAGTGGA
>CAMQXY010000164.1 GCA_947039005.1 uncultured Photobacterium sp. | reverse complement strand
CACCATAGTGCTCAGTATGTGGATTTTCACCTTTTGAAATGATGTGATGTTGAATCGTGGTATGTGTTTCCCAAGCATTAATTGCTGCTTGAATAGGGGCAACAATAGCATGTCCTACTGAATCTATAACACAGTGAATTGGCCAAATAATAAGGCTATATTTACCTGTTTTCTCTAATGATTGAGTATATTTCAGTACATGGCTAAGTAGTTCTTGATTCGTCGGTTGCCATATACCATCAACGATATCTTGATGGCTAATGAGTGTAAATGGTGTTGGATGTTCACCTTGCTTATTTTGCCAATAAACCGAGTGAGCAATATCGTATTCATGGTGGCTATCAAGAGTCACAACGATATTGTTGATGCGGCTTTGTTGATGACTAATAAATGTAGCAAGCATTGTGGCATCTTCCCATGAATGCGGTACAGGGAGAGAAGGGGCAATCGTGTTTTGTTGTGAGTCTACAGTGAGTTGTTCGTTTAATGGTACATCATAAAAGTCATATTGAGGATCGATGATGAGTAATGACGTTATTTTTTGACGCATTGCATACTCCTTTATGCTTTGAGGTATTGATATTATTTAGGTTATATCCATACAAGTAAGTGCGCTAAATATACGTGGATGAGCGTTAATTGAAAAGAAATAAGATATCTATCTTGATCAAAAATAATGCACCACATGTAGGATGGCTAAACCATTATAGACTTCCGATATTAATTACAATAAAACTTCAATGCGTTGATAGTTTTGCCGTTATTAATAATGACGCGGATGGTTATCTGAATACTTATCTGGTGAGCTGACATTTATCGATGCCACTAAAGATCCCCTTAATTTCTATATAGTAGAAATTAAGGGGACAGTCTTAATCTTGGGAAGGTTGATTCTGAGCGAGTTCTATTTTATTCCATTGGTAGAAGTCTTGTTTATACGACAAGCTACCCCATAACGCGAATGCATTGGCAGTTTTCATCTCACTTTCTGGTAGTTTACTTGGTATCAATATATGGCTTGTGGGGTCATAGTTAAAGGTCATAGCGTCTTTGTTCGGTTGGAAAACGATAGCGTGATTGTCTGCATTTAACCAAGCAAAGTTTTGATGGTATTGCATGATTGCCCGGTGTTTGTGCTTTTCTACTTCTTTAGTTAGATCATGACCCATCATAGGATGATAAGCACTGATACCAGCCATGGATAATAAGGTCGGTGGTAAATCGATCTGACTGGCTAAACGATTATCTTCACGCGCAGAGACACCGCCACCAAAAATTACAGCCGGGATATGAAAGCAATCTATTGGTACTATTTGATCACCATAAGCACGTGAATCATGATCCGCGACGAGTACGAAGATGGTATCGTCCCAATAATCTGATTGTTTAGCTTGTTCCAGAAATTTACCTAGTGCGAAATCTGAATATTTCACGGTATTTTCTCTGGTTGTTGCTGGTTGGTTATAAGGCTCAATTTTACCTTGCGGGTATTCGTAAGGTGAGTGGTTAGTCGTTGTAAATACGAGGCTGAAAAAGGGCTGATTCTGTTCGGTCAGCATACTAAACTGCTCATGAGCTTTATTGTAAAGATCTTCATCGCACGCGCCCCATGATCCAATAAATTCTGGATTGTGGAATGTAGGTAAATCTTGCACATCGACAAATCCGTTACCCAGAAGGAAGCCTTTCATATTATCGAAATGACTCTCACCAGCGTAGATAAACTGAGTATGATAATTCTCAGCTTTAAGCGTTTGAGCCATAGAATAAAAGTTATTTTGACCTTTCGGTAATTTCACGACTGCGTTGGCAGGGGTTGGAAAAAATCCGGTAGTAACGGCTTCAATACCACGAATAGAGCGCGTTCCCGTTGCATATAATCGAGTTAGATTCCAACTTTCTTGCATCAATTGGTCTAGGTTTGGTGTTAATGGGAGACCTCCTAGTCCGCCAACAAAACGAGCCCCAAGACTTTCTTGTAGCAAAATAACGATGTTTTTACGTTTGCCTGAATAACTGGCTTGGTGATACGCAAGTGTTGGTAATAATGGATGGGTGAATGCTTTAGCGGTTAATTGACTATTTTCCTGTACAGTCTGAATAATATCGTCTACTTTCATCGCAGGATAGATAGTTGATGAGTCAACTATTTTACGCATCAGTTTCATCGCATACAGTACGGAATAAGCTGAGTTGAGAGGTAAATCATTCATTAGATTATCGTGTGAAAATGCAATCATAGATGGATTAATTGCGCGATGACCGAGGGTAGAACGAGCCCCTAATACACACATTGCGACTGTGCTAAGAGCTATTACAGGACGCCAATACCAGTTAGGAGCCGAAAGGTCTTGAACGAGGTAATTTGAAAATATCCAGCCAAAATAGAGTGTTGCTAGTGAAATTATTAGACCAAGCGCCAGCTCAAGCTTGTAACCACTCCACATCATGCTCATTACTTCTTTAGGGTAAATGAGATACTCGACAAACAGACGGTTTGGTCGTACATCATATTCTTTAATGAAAAAGGGTGTTGCTGCTTCCATATAGACTAGAAGCCATAATCCGAACGTGATCCACACTGAAAGTATTATCAACCAGATTTGACTTAGATAAGGGATCCCAATGATAAGTGGTGTAATAAGGCAAGGTAAGATTAGCAAATAACACATACTGACTATGTCCATTCGTAAACCAGAAATAAATATTATTTTCCAACCTTGAACATTAGAGACTCGTTTTTTTTGCCAAAGACATAAAAAAGTGCGCGAAATGGTTAGTACAATGATGCCAGAAATAAAAAACATAAGCATTGGGAACATTACGCCAGTCATATCTTTGACTGGATCTAGCAGAGTAAAAAAAAACATAAATTTATTACTTATAGTTATTTAGTTTTGTTACAAATGTATTTGGATAGTTAATGTTGGGAAAAGTTTCAATTTAAATGCATTTTTTATCTATGTGCTTGTTTTATGCTAAGGTGTCAATTTGTAGGTTATATAAATTCTCTTTTGGAATAAGAATTCTGTGGGATGTAATCGTATCAGGCTCAAATAATATTTTTATCATGATATAGATATTTAATATAGATGGTGTCTTTAATTTATTATCTGTAGACAATTGTATATGAATTTTCAATATTGAAGTATTATCTTTGTTTTGAATACTGGTGCTGTTTCATATTAAAGTCAGCCTTTTGAGTGATAATTAGCATTATTGAAAAAGTAATACATATCGTATTTTTATGCGTCGTTATACTACTAATATTACGTAAATAAAAAGTAAAAAATATGCTTATCCTAGGACTTTAGCGCTATTTCGAATAACTCGAAACATCAGCGAGTACGTTATTTCAGTAAGCAACCCCACAAGTATAAGTGTGGGGTTGTTTCTTTTTTATTTTTATCGTTATTCGACAGAATTAACCAACTGCTTTAGTTTCGTAATTGGCACCGTTAAGGTTCTTATTTTTGGACCATTATCTTCAACTATAACCATGGCGTTTTTACTATCTAATTGATAAATATCTGAATATGCAGAGCCACCATGGACTAATTGCACCGGTCCTTTCCATGAGATGCCTTCATCAAAACTAAACCATAACCCTAAGTTTTCTCGTCCAGCATTGCCTGGTATTGAGCCGATAGGGTTAACGAATAGTAAATAGTTGGTATCATCATCTTCAACAAAACGTGTAATCGAAGCATCTACTGCAGCACTGCTTATATTAGGAAATTGAGAGATGCCATAATTTTCAGGCATTTTCCAAGTTATTCCGCCATCTTTACTGATAAATTGATGACGAGGCCCATAATTTATATCATTTACTGTTGTATTAAAATCGAGTCGAGAGGTAAGTAAGAGGTCGCCATTATTAAGCTCAACAAGATCTGCCTCACTAGGTTCTAGTGTTTCAAGTCGATTTGGTAACCAACGATATGGAATGGGTAAAGCTGTTCCAACATCCCATGTAATGCCTTTATCATCAGAAAATACCGATGATACATTTAAGAAATATTTATCGAGTGTAATAGCTGGATAAATTAAACGTTCATTATTATCACCAGCTTCATCTGTTTGATTTTTTAATTGGATACCATGACCAGGTCCAGGGTTAACGCTTGCCACACCATAGAAATTATAAGCGCGACCTGACTGTGATTTTGTCCATCCTAAAGCTTCAGGTGAAGTATTTTGTTCTGATGGGTTAATTAAAGCTAATTTTTCTGCATCATATTCAATTGTGGTTTGGCCATTTTTGGTCAGTCTTACGTTAGAAATATGAATACGACCATCAACTTCAGCAGAGGTTTGACCAAATAAAAGATCGCTTTCAGTTGAGTTTATTCCCTGAATATCAGCAATATAATTATCGTCAATATACAGTTGCGCTTGACTTTCTTTTTCATCATAGCGGACTGAAATATCAATAAAACCAGCAATATTAGCGCCATTTTCACGGAGAATATGCGCTATTGGAGAATCATCAAGATAAACAACGAGCTTATTATCTGCGGTAATACTAAAAGACGTTTTAAATAATTTGTCACCATTAGAAACGGATAAATCATTGGCGCTACCGCCATATATTTTTAATTTTGAATTTAGCTCCCAACTATCTGTTTTAATAAGATTTGAAGATCTTGAATAATATTCATGCCCTGTCCATCCTACAATTTGGAACGTTTTTTCTTTAATATTTTCACTAACATCAAAAGGTGCACTCCAATGATCTTTTTCTACATCATAGGTACTATAAAAAACGCCACTGTCCATCCAGTATTTTATTTGGTCACCATTTTGTGCAGCGTCTGTCGGCCAGCGCACATAAGAGAGACTGATCTTATCTTCGTCAGGTAAATAAATAGGACGGGGATCGGAAAAATCATAATCATCACTGAGATTAATTTGTTCCGTTAAATTAAATTCATTACTCCATGTTTGCCCATAATCACGAGAGGTTCGAGTAACGATATCATTAGTATTATGGATAGAACCTGGATCGCTACCGCCAATACGTTTTTCTGCAAAAATAACGACCGTTCCTGGGGTTTCAGAGCTGACAACGAGAGAGGGGATACGATCTGGGCTAGAGAATACGGGATCGCCGCTGATCGTGAAATTTACCGAACGATAATATGCTTCCCCATCAATAAGACTGGAACCATTACCCCAAGATATCTGGTTTTGAGTGCTTGCTGTCGGCGCCCAATTTTTCTTAATTAATTTATCATTAAAATAAAAACTAGCACTCGGATTATTGCCTGGGTGATAGACAATATCATAGCGGTGATATTTTTGAGCTTTACGTCCCGTCGCCAGTACCGTATGACCTTCAATACCTTCAAATTCAACAATTAAATTATCACCATCTAATGAAATGATGGGTAAAAATCGATACTGTCCATTCGCATAATAGTTAGTAAAATAACCACCTTCAGTGACACGCATTTTGGTTGATAATGTCCAGCCATAATTTGCTGCTTGTGTATTAATTTCTGTTGTTGGGGTTATTTTCCAACTTGCTTTACCATCATCACCATCAACATGCCATTCAGTACGTTTGTTGTCTTTTATCGCTTCGCCTTCACCATCACCAGTGATGTCATTTACCCAACCTTGCTTTATAGGTTCATCATGAAGAATATCTTTTGATGGTGTAAAGTCATAGATTTGAGCTGAGGCTGAAAAAGACAAAGCAGATAAAATACAGTAACATAAGTGGCATTTATTAATAAATTTCATCACATATCCTTTATTATACAGGTTCCTTGAAGGTGCGGAGGTATTGGCTACACGCTTTTCAAGTCGTTCAGTATTGAATTCATCAACAGAAATATATTTTTAGGTTGATGGCGATTAACAAAAAGTAAAATGATTAAATCAATCAATCGGTTATTGAGGTTCAGTGCTTTATACACAAGGTATGTTCCACGAGATCCTGATTGAGAACCGACTGTAATAACGCTAAAACAAGTGGAGTATAACTTCAACAGGTAACTAGTGTTATGGAGATATACTCCACATTGTATTGTTCAAATTTGGAACTAATGTTTATCAATTGATTGCAAGATTGGATTGTTCAAATGAGATCTGGATTGAGTCTTTTGACGTATTCGATCCTAAATGTAAGAGCTTGTATGTTCACGGAGAGGGGAATCGTTCAGTGATTATTTGTGTTGTTTGTCTTTGGCTTTTTACGTGA
>CAMQXY010000163.1 GCA_947039005.1 uncultured Photobacterium sp. | reverse complement strand
AAAACGCGCACAGCAGTCGCGACGGTCTAACAGGCAATGAATATAAACGAGAATACCAATACCAATCCCATTCCCATTCATTAACTATGCCACTTCATACACGTTAACAATCGTGAATCTCCTATCGCCCTAGTAGGCATTCGATGGAGAATAACGAAAAAAAAAGCCTGCGTAATAAACGCAGGCTTTTCAATTACTCAATAATTATAACTTCTTATTAATACTTATTGTGCCGCTTGTGGTGCTGCCACAGGTGCATCTTTAGCATTATCTTGAAGATACTTAAGTAGTGTACGTTCTTCGTCTTTATTCAGCATGTAGTATTGTTGCATCGCTTTAAGACCTTGAACCCAACCATTTGCAGTTAAGTGTTTTGGATCAGGGATGGCATGACATTGACTACATGTTGAATCTAGGATTTCTTTACCGTAAGCCCAAATAGGTTTAATGCTTGCTAGCATATTACGCTGCGAGATCCATGCAGATACTTGTAACTGCTGCCATGTTTGACCATCTTCAGCTTTCACTGTATTTAAGATAGTTGCTGATTTTTGTAAATCGGCATTCAGTGACACTGTCTGAATCTGCTTCGCCATCTCTTGTACAAGCATACCCGTTGTTGAGCCTTGTTGCTGCCAACCCGTCATTTGTACTTTAAGCATATCGCCGCTAGTACCTAACACTTTTACTTCTGACGCTGGGTATAACTGACCTTGCGCATCACCTGATGCTGAATCAGTAGTGTACAATTTTTTAGATGCTAACGAATAAAGTATAGTCGTTGCCGGTGCTTCACCCGCGTTAACGGTTAACTGGTTAAACGTCGCTTGGAAGTCGTTATTGATATGTGGCAACTGGTGAGCAATACCTTTATGACATTCAATACAGTTCATGTTTTTCGCTGCTGCGCCAGTCATTGCTGCTGCTGCTGCTGGTGATTGCTTAGCGTGATCCATTGCTGTGTATGAGTGACAACTCTTACAAGTCGCAGAATTCGTTTCAGCCATCATGCGCCACACGTTTTGCGCCAAACGTAAACGGTTTGCTTCAAACTTCGCTGGCGTATCAATATCTTTACTGATGAATTCGCTGTAAATATCACCCACACCACCCAATTTAGCTTTCATGAAAGCAATCGGGTTATTTTCTGGAATATGACAATCACGACACTCAGCACGTACGCCGTATGCGTTTTTATAGTGGATACTGGTTTTATATTCGTTGTAGTTTTCTTTCATTGAGTGACATGAAGTACAAAACTCGGTAGTCGAACTAAACTTTATCGATTCGTGGAAGGTAAACACACCTGCCAATGTGATAATCACACAGACAACAGCAATCGCTAATACAGAATAACGGCTACTTGGCTTGACTAAAAAACGCCATAGTTTCTTCATGGATGGTCCAAAATGAATTAAACGTCAAAACAACGTTAAAAAAAGTGTTGCGCACAAATTAACATTTGAATATGAATAGAGCAACGCGCCACATTCACATAAATAAATATATTAGACACAATTAAATATATCAATGTGATACAATCAAGATAAGTATACATTCGTTTAGTGTTCTAAATATAGTTATTCTGTAAATAGTGTTTTCCAATAAAAAACACAATCATTAACAACCAACTCAAACAATCACTAACTTCATAATAAACAGTAAGATAACCGATAAAATACCGTCAATCGTACTGTATAAAGCGTAGAAAAACCCTACTATCGATAATAATTATCAGTTAGTTTTTAATTGCTGTGCTAATCATTATACTATTTACATAGAACATTAAACATTAAACATCTAAGTGTTTTTTTGTGGTAACTTATTTTTCATTTAGCACCCTAATATATTTTATATTTACGTGTAGCCTATCAAGAAATAAGTCAAATAATAGATCACTATACCGCTAATATTTAGATGGTTATTATGCCACTTAAATGCTTACTCATTCGGTTTGTCTTCGGAATATAAACATGACCCTATCACGTCGTAACTTTTTAAAAGGTTCAGTAGCAACGGCCATTGCTGCTAACGGACTCACCCTTTTCCCTGCTGGCAAAGTATTTGCATCAGATACAATTACTATTCCATCAGCAACCCACTATGGTCCTTTTAAAGCAGTTGTTAAAAGCGGTACGTTAATTGGTGTTCAGCCAATCAATGATGTTGACCCGTTCCCTACAGAAATGTTAACTAAAGGCGTATTAAGCCGTACTTATAGCGACACACGTATTAAATACCCAATGGTACGTAAGTCTCTACTAGAAGATCCATTAGGTGACCATAAGCCTCACCTACGTGGTAAAGAACCTTTTGTCCGTGTCGATTGGGATACAGCAATTGCATTAACCGCTTTCTGTATTGCTCGTACAGTTGAAAAACATGGTAACGAAGCGCTATTTAGTTCTTCATACGGTGGTTGGTCACATTGTGGTGTTAACCGCCCACAAACACTACAAGGTCGTTTCTTTAACCTTATTGGTGGCCAAAGCATTTGTGCTGGTGACTACTCCGCTGGCGCATCTGAAGTTATTCTTCCGCACGTTATTGGTGATATGGAAGTATATTCACCACAAACTGCATGGGAAATTGTTGAAAAAAATACCGAAGTGGTACTTTTCATTGGTTGTGATCCATGGAAAACCAACCGTGTAGAATTCCGCGTTGCTGACCACTCAATGCAAAAGCACTGGGAAGCGTTTAAGGCGAAAGGGATTAAATTTGTCTCTATTAACCCACAACAAACCTATACCGATAAAGCTGTTGGTAGTGAAATGATCAATATCCGTCCTAATACGGATACGGCTCTATTTACTGCAATGTCTTATCACTTATACAAAACAGGTCAACACGATAAAGCGTATATCGATAAGTACACAGTCGGTTTTGATAAATACCTCGCTTATTTAATCGGTGACGAAGACGGTGTTGCTAAAACACCTGAGTGGGCTGAAGAAATTACTGGTTTACCAGCCGCTAAAATTAAAGAATTAGCTGAACTTTGTGTAACTAAACGTACTCAAATTGCCGCTGGTTGGGCACTACAACGTGCAGACCATGGTGAAATGATCCACTGGTCTATTATCAACTTTGCTGCAATTGCAGGTAAAATTGGTAAGCCAGGCGAAGGTGCAGGCTTTAGCTGGCACTATGGTAACGGTGGTATGGCAGCCTCTGGTAAGCGTATGCCTATCGGTTTATCACAAGGCCGTAACCCAGTCACTAAGACATGTCCTGTGGTTATGGTTTCAGATATGCTGAAAAACCCAGGTAAGACATACACTCGTGATGGTTCAAACCTTACGTTACCAAAAGCAAAACTTATCTATAACGCAGGTAATAACTTACTGTCTCACCAACAAGACACTAATGAATTAATCGGCGCGCTTAACGATAATATTGATACCATTATTTGTCATGAACCTTGGTGGTGTGCAACAGCAAAATATTCCGATATCGTGCTGCCAACAACAACCACACTTGAGCGTGATGACATTTCATCAGGTGGTACTTACAGCAATAATAAAATCTACGCGATGCGTCAGGTTATTGAGCCTGTAGGTGAAAGCCTTGATGATTACGAAATCTTCTCACGCCTTGCTTTCATGTTTAACGTACATAAAGAATTTACCGAAGGTAAAACTATGTACCAACATGTTAAAACGTCTTATGAAGCCTCTGATGCAACAGAAGATTTCAAAACATTCTGGCAAAATGGTATCACTCACGTATCAACACCTGCTGCTGCAAATAGCTTTGTACGTCATGGTGATTTCTACGCAGATCCTGATAAAAACCCATTACATACACCAAGTGGTAAAATCGAGCTTTACAGTGAAACACTGGCTGGATTTAAAGCGAAAGGTTGTCCACCGATGCCACAGTGGATCCCACCGTTTGAATGGTTAGGTAATGCTAAGAAAGGTCAGGTTCACGTATTAAGCCCACACCCATGGATGCGTCTGCACTCACAAATGGCTAACGCTGATGTGAATAGTCATGAATCTGTTGATGGTCGTCAAATCGTCCTTATCAATAAGAAAGATGCAGAAGAACGTGGCGTAAAAGATGGCGATGTGGTTGAGGTTTATAACGACCGTGGTGCCCTACTTGCTGGTGCCCGCATTACTGATGAAGCAATGCCTGGCGTTATCTACATCCATGAAGGCGCATGGTTACAACTTGATAGCAAAGGTCGTTGTAACTCAGGTTCAATCAACATGCTAACAAGTAGTCAACCAACCAGTGGTCTAGCACAAGCAACCAGTGCTAACACCTGCTTGGCTTACTTTAAGAAATGTACTGATGCTGAAACGCCAAACCAAGCTTACACGCCAGCTAAAGTTGTGAAATCAGAGTTCAAAGTTGATATCTGGTCACTACAACTTGGTAAGCGCTTAAAAGCAGTATCAGCAGAACAAGGTCCACCTCAAACGCCTGGTGAGAAGTTATTCTACGGTAGCTGTACGCTTTGTCACGCAGCACCACACCCAAGTGACTTCACTTACAAGCAGTGGAAAGGTATTACGAATAGTATGTTCCCACGTGCAGGTCTAAACGAAAAAGATCGTCAACTTGTACTTGATTTCCTACAAAAGAATGCTAAAAAAGGCTAATAACTCTCTGTTATAGCTAATAAAAAAGCCCCGCTGGAGATAATCTAGCGGGGCTTTTTTTATGAAAAATATTATTATATTAATCACAATAAGTTTCTTAACTAAATTAATGACCTCTTTCGTCATTCCCTACAGTGAATGCCCGCGAGGGCGATAGGGAATCTAATGCTTTTGAAAAATGACCACTTAATTAATGGGATTGGTATTGCTTTTTGACAGAAACAACATTTCACTAAGTAACAATTGTTAACCTACCTATAAATAAATGACATAGGATCAAAAAAGTGCTTTTAAATGTTGGCATTAATAATAATCCTCCTATAGTAGCCGTCATTCACCATTTTAATATCAATTCGACTACATAATAATCTTTCATAAACAAGATTAAAATAAGGATATTGTATGTCATTTAGGCGTAGTCATTACGCACTTATCTTATCAATCATATTGATAGCAGGGTGTAATGGTTCAGATTCAGACTCAACCATAACGATACCAAAAGAAGAAACACATACTACTGCTGAATCATTTAATGAACATGTAGCAGCTACTGGTGAAATTAAACCAGACCAAACTATTACCTTAGATCTTCCTGATAATGAAACATATAAATTGGAACAAGATTTAACGGTAAAAGGCAATCTAACGATTAAATAAGGACATTTAGTAATGACTAAGCATTTTTCTCTTTCTGTATTGGCTATATTAGCAAGTTTTTCTGTTTCAGCTGCAACACTTGATGTTCATGGTGAAATTAAAGTTAATGGCACAACAGTTATTGACGCACAAGGTAACCTAATTCAAGATAAGAGTGATCTTATTGATCTTAATGATTATTTTAATGCAAAACCAGATCGTGTTGTAACATTAAAGAATATAAATCCCAACAAATACCCAGATTCTACTTTTACTTTCCATTACGATGACAAAGGACAAGAATATAAAGAAGAAGAAAGTAGAAATGGTACTGTGATATGGTCAATGGAATGGAAAGATCGTACTGATATGTCAAATATCATTGAGAGAATCAATCAATGGTCATCAGAAGATCCAGATGGAAATATTATTCAACATACGCAGAAAACCACATATAAAAATGAATTCACAACATCAACCAGGTACCCAGAAGTTCAAATGGGTATTACTGCAGCTAGAGGTGATATATACACTCAAGAACTTTTAACAAGTAATAATACAAACCATACTATTGGTGCCATTGAACACGTGAGTGAATATCAATCTCTAACAGTATTAGAAAAAAATTCATATAAATCAGAAAGTACTACAATTCAAGACTGTATTATTGTACTCCAAGATGGACCATGGATGGAAAAATCACAAATACGAACTTACTGTAAAGACTACGGTTTAGTCCAGTTTGGCGATTATAAATTATAACTAATATGAAAACCGATCTGACTATATCAGATCGGTTTCCACTAAATTATTATCAATAATATTACTTTATAATCTACAAGCCTTTAGTGTACTGATTACACGTATGGCCAATAACAACCGCTTCAATTTCACTACGTGCAAGTTCATTACAAGCAAGTTCATCACCCGCAAGATACTGATTAAATAACGCTGTCAATTCTGCTTTT
>CAMQXY010000162.1 GCA_947039005.1 uncultured Photobacterium sp. | reverse complement strand
ACTGATGATCTACAAAAAAAGCGCCAATGTAGGCGCTTTAGATGATTCAATACGGTCTAACAGTCGTTTATGCACCAGCGAAATGTGATGCCATATCGGCTTTTTGAGTCAACGTGGTAAATATTTCGTTAGTGACTTTAAGTGCGTTATCTGTTGCTACTTGCTCAAATTTATTAATTAAAGCAGTCGCTTCTGTTGGATGTTGCTTATAAATGGCTAAATATTTTTGTTCCATTTTTTGCTGAGCAATTGCAGTATCAGTTTCGTATTTATCATAGGCTGCACGAATAATAGGTTCGTTTTGTTTCCAATTCGCCATGCCTAATGTTTGTAGTTTGCGCATATCCCAGAAGATAGAGCCGTTACTTGCAACATCAGTACCTATGTCATAACCGTATGGGATTTTAGTGGTGCCTTGATAGAACGGAATATAGACCCCAAGTGCTGTCATGCCTAAGTTAATATATTCTGTTTCACCAATTGCTGTTGGTAGGTTCGGACGTACTTCAATGATGTGCGATTCAGCACAACGGAATACTGAAATTGGACGGTAGTGACCTAAAGGATCTTTATTTGCATACGGGTCCATTGCCGTACCTTGGTAATGGTTACGCATAATATCTTCAACTTTTTGCAGTGAGATTTTATGTGTTGGCGTTAAAAATACAGGGTAGTTTTGTTGGTCGCGATCAACTTGGGTTTTAAGTTCTGGGTTAAGAATATGCTGTGCAATCCATACGCGAGGATAGTTGTAAGTGATATTCTCTTTACCGCCAGTAGTGCCGTAAGCCGCATGGAAATCAAACGGTTGATTGGCTTTTGCAACATACAAACCATGTTGTTCAGCAAAAGAAACCAAAGTAGGTGAGGCTAAATAGTCGTTGTTGTCGGGAAGATATTCTTTTAAACGCGCCTGATTACCTGAAATGAAATAGGCATCATTAGGAATTTTACGCGCCATCCATTGATGACCACTGCCTGTTTCTAAATACCAAATACCGGTTTTATCAATAAAGCCAACCCCAAAGCCTTGCGATGCGCCACGCTCTTCAATGATCTTACCTAGTAATTCAACACCTTCTTTAGCGCTGTGAATACGAGGTAAAATCACGTTTTCTATTGAATCTTCATTAATACCATTTTGGATATAAGGATCTGCAGTTAGAGCCGCTTGACGATTAGTCAGACTTTCGGTTGAAGTAATACCAACGCCAGCTGAGTTTAGACCCACTTCACCCATAGTTTTATCATGGGTATCCCAGTCTTGCATCGAAGTGTATGCCAATGACACTTTAGGGTAAGGATAAGTAAAGCGATCAGTGTTTGAGTGGAATTCACCTTTCTCATTAACGGTATGAGGGTGGAGTACAAAGTGTTTAGCCCATATTGCTTTGTAATCTTCATTACGCGCCATGTAATAGGCACCGTTAGTTGAAGCTTGGTTACCAACAAGAAGAGTTGTACATGCATTTGCAGCTTGAGTACCAAGTAAACTGGCAATGGCACACGCTAATAAAGGTAGATTTTTCATAGTAGTTAGTTAAGTTTATAAAATTGATTTTTATTTTAGGCTTGTTAATTGAAATGAAAAGATCAGCAATGGAAATCTCATTTTGTTAATATTCAGTTCATTTTTCATCCGTAATGATTGTTGCAGCAACCGATGTTATAAAATCACCGCTTTCAGATAACGCTTGCGAGGTTGAGGTTTTTTTTCATAAAATGATTGTTTATGTTAATTAATTGCTTACCATGCCGAATATCTCTTTAAATAAAATCCCGATTGGCGTTAGATATATGCTGATGTCTGCACTTGCCTTCGCATTGATGTCGAGTTGCGTCAAATTAGTCCATACCTATGGTATTCCAGTGTTTGAAATTGTTGCTGCGCGAGCGATAGTGTCATTACTGATTAGTTATGCTGATGTGAAGCGCAAAGGAATTTATGTGTGGGGGAATAATCGTAAGTTATTATTAACCCGTGGCGTTACTGGCTCACTGTCATTAATTTGTGTTTACTATGCAGTATCAACCTTACCTTTAGCTGAAGCCACTATTTTACAGTATCTTAATCCTGTTTTTACGGCGATTTTAGCGATACTTTTCCTTAAAGAAAAAATACATATCAGTACCATCATTTGTATTTTCTGTTCAATTATTGGCTTGTTGTTGATGGTTGGATCAGGATTAACACTCGATCATGTCCAACAATTACCGTTATTTAGTATTGGTATCGCATTGCTAGGCGCGTTTGGTAGTGGTGTGTCTTATATTATTGTTAAACGGTTAAGTAGTACTGAAGATAGTTCCGTGATCATTCTTTATTTCCCGTTAATAGCACTACCGTTATCAGTGGTTTTACTGGGCGATGATTTTGTTATGCCCACCAAAGAAGCATTAGTTTTATTATTATTTGTGGGTATTTTTACGCAGTTTGGACAAGTCGGTTTAACCAAAGCAATGAAAGTAGAAGTGGCTAGCAAAGCCACGGCTTATTCCTATATCCAAGTGGTATTTTCGATTGTTTTAGGTTGGGTTGTTTTCAGTGAGGTGCCGTCAGCATGGACATTAGCGGGGGGAGGCATGATTATTTTAGGTGCATTTATTAATGTGATAGGAAGTTTACGTACTAAAAAAGTGGTAACGGCTTAATCTTATTTGATTTTAATATAAGCAGAAAGACAAAAAGCTCAGTGATCATTAACGTTTATTACGTAAAGTGTCACTGAGCTTATTAATGTTAGTTATTGCCTTTTTTTGATTTAATATGAACCACTGAGGTTGGATTATTGAAAATCTTGCCGTGTTTAAAGCCTTTAAATGTTCCTAATGCAGCGGTAACCCACGCTAAAATCAAGAATGCGAACAGAATAATTGCCGCCCATTGAAAAGCAGGTAAACCAGTATGGTGGGCTAATTGTGTTGTACCTGTTACGCATGTACCCACGGGGAAGGTAAATGCCCACCACGTTAATGCAAATGGCATTTTACGGCGCATTGCACGTAGGGTTAATAATGCTGCAACGCAGAACCACAACATAGCAAAGCCCCAAATCGGCACGCCATATAAAATCGCCATGACATTCATTGCACTTGCAATGGGTTCATTAACGGTAATCAGTGCCGCTGTACCTAAACAACCTGCCGCAGTAATAGATTGACCTAGTGGACCTAATACAATCCACAATGTTGGAACACGCGCACTGCCTGATGTGCCTGAGTGTGCTAGACGGCTCCAGATCAATGTAATAATAATAATTGAAGCCATCAAACTCATACCAAAACATGCGTACATGCCGTAAAGCAGCGTTTGTTGAGCCGCTGAATGAGTCATATGGGCTAAGAACATTGAACCGATAGTTGCTGATACCATTGGTGGCACAACGGGCATTAACCAACCACCAAATGCGGCATCGTCATGGACTTCATTATGGGTAAATAAACGGTAAGGGATAATAACAGCAGTGATCATGCCGCTAATTGTACCAATCCAAAATAAAGGCCAAGCAATATTAAGCGCAAGACTTTGACCGAAAAGGTGAGGGCCTAATAAAAGAGTACCGCCAGCCACGGTTAAGAATGCCATGGGTGGTGCGCCAAAGAATTGAGACATTACGGGATCATTAAATTGACGCTTAATGATATATGGCTTGGTGATAGTTTGATAACTTTTGACGATGGTCATTACAATTAGCATAGTAAAGGCAATTAACCAAACGACAGTTGAAAATCCGACTAAGTCTTTACCTATAAATGGTAAGCCAACCGCCGCATTGGCGATAATACCTGTACCCATGACAGATGCAAACCAATTGGGTCCCATCTCTTTTCGTAGTTCGATTTGTTGTTTATTCGTTGGCATAAATATACTTATTAATGAGAGAGTATTTACAGATGGTGTGTGATATTTCTTTTTTTAAAAGGCGATATACTATTATATTTTTTATTTTTAAATAAAGTGTTTATATTTCTGTGTTTTTAAATGATACATAAACTATAACGTTATTTTTTATTTTGTAAAATTGAATATTATGAATAAGGGTTTAATTATTACTTAACCTGATTTTTTATTTATTATTTTTGCATAATTATAGTTTTAAACAATCTATATTATTGTATTTTAAGTTTTTTGATATAGTGTATATGATTAAGTGTTATAGCACTCATTCATAGAAATATAAGGTTAAAATAATGATTGAAATAAATAATGCATATTATCGTGGCGCTATAAGTATTGATTCCAAGGTAAGTGGTAGCGGGATAGTACAAGGTTATTCGTGGTGTTTATCATCGACATCAACCACACTGATTATTGAAATTGCTGAGGACCAAGCGATTGATCGTGAAAGTTTACCTTTAGTCGGTTATGGGTGCAGTGGTTGGATTTATGAGCAACCACTGAGTAAGCAGCGAGATGATATCGTTACATTCATTGATACGGCAATGCTGTTATTTCGAGACAATAAAATGACCTACTTTCCAGCGGTAACGTGTAGTTGCAGTGATTTATAAGATTCATGATATTAGATTTTGTTGAGATGTAAACCGTAGCATGATTATGTGATCTTTATTGATAAAGCTGATAAAAAAACAAAAAAAGCGTAATACTATATCCATAATAACAGCGTGAGTATTATGCTTTTTTGATTAATATAATGCTTATAACCGAATAGACGGATGTAGTATCTTTACCTTTATATATATTAGGCTTTTTTAAATCACAATAATCGCTATATGTTATTTCTTCACTATGCAGGAATGTATTTTCACACGTTAATGAGCTTGTGGAAAAAGTAAACTCTATAGTTTATATTTAGTAAGGTATTTGAGCTGTAATCTAAAGTGGAGTTTCATATAATGATATTTTCAACAACAGAAACGGTTCCTGGGCATGAAATTATTACTATACTAGGTGTAGTAACAGGTAATGTCGTGCAATCAAAACATATTGGTCGCGATATTATGGCAAGCTTAAAAGGCATTGTTGGTGGTGAGCTGAAAGGGTATACCGAAATGTTTAATGAAGCGCGTGCTCAAGCAATGTCTCGTTTAGAAGCCGAGGCTTTAGCGTTAGGCGCTGATGCAGTCGTTGGGGTGCGGTTTACAACCAGTGCCATTATGGATGGTTCATGTGAATTATTAGCGTTTGGCACTGCGGTTACACTGAAATAATAGAACCATCACAGGTTATGTTGTTCATGGATGAATAATAACTCGGAGGGATAATGAGTAATTTTAACCACAATATAGCACCCTATATTAAAAGAGAAATGATACGTTCATATCGGGCTCAAAAAATAGGTGATCCTGCTATGGAATTTCGGCATTTGGAAAATGCTCATGTTCTTGGTCAGGAATCAACTTATTGGCATGTTAAGGTGCATTACCTGATGCTATGTTGGGCAATTAAACAGCGAGACATTAACGAAATTAGTGGGCAGATCATTCGCATTATTGGTGCTGCTTTACTAACTGCCATAGAAGGTGTGCCTATTGGTAATACAGGTGGCAGTAATGTGCGCTTGTTGAAAGTGATGCCTATTTCAGCAGAGCATGCTGAGATTATTATTAAAACGAAATCGTCATCATAATAGTTGTTATTATCGAGTATTACTTAGGAGCAGGTGATTATTCACTCCTAAGTAATAGCATCTTATTTACTCGGTAATAGTGACGCGCTCGATGATAATTGCGTTACACGGAACATCGTCATAACCCTGTGTAGTTGCGGTACTCACTTGGGCTATTTTATTCACCACATCCATTCCTGCAATAACATTACCAAAAACGGTATAACCCCAACCATTGTTTGTCGTTGCAGTGTAATCAAGACAATCATTGTCAGCGAGATTAATAAAAAATTGTGCGGTTGCTGAATGGGGAGCATCTGTTCGCGCCATTGCAATCGTACCGATGGTATTTTTTAGACCACGGTTAGCTTCATTAACAATAGGATCACGGGTTGGCTTTTCTACTAAATCTTCATTATGCCCACCGCCCTGAATCATAAATCCCTCAATAACACGATGAAAAATCGTATCGTTGTAAAAACCATCACGGCAATATTGAATAAAATTACGTACCGTGACAGGGGCTTTTTGTTTATTCAATTCAATTTCAATATCGCCAAAATTGGTGGTCAAAATAATCATGATCAGAGTGTTCGCTTTCGATAATAATGGGAAATGGCAGTATACACGGAAGTTTTCGTTATGCGTAAATTGTGGTTTGAG
>CAMQXY010000161.1 GCA_947039005.1 uncultured Photobacterium sp. | reverse complement strand
GTTATTAGCATTGTCGTTTGTGTTTGGACCGTTGCGTTCTGTCACCATGGGCGCACGGGTGTTATCTGGGGTTATTTTTGGATTTGCGTTTTATATTTCCAATGAAGTGTTTGGACCAATGAGTTTAGTCTATAACTTACCGCCGATAGTTGGTGCGCTTGCGCCCAGTCTAGTGTTTTTAGCGATCACTATTTATTTACTCCGCCGTAAATTATAGCGCTTAAAAAAGGAGCCGAAAGGCTCCTTTTTTATTGGAATTGTCTGGTATCGTAAGTACGGTTAGTGCACTTTTTTAGTCACAACCATTTCGCATTCCGCCATAATATCTTGCATTGAACGGCGCTTATTATTAAAGGCCATTAAGTTACCTAAACCAAATGCTGAAGTTGCTATACGAATAAAAGCTTGGGTGATTTTAATGTGAGAGCCATCTTTATTTTGAAGCTTTAGTTTCCATGCGCGCATGCCCAGAGTTTGACCAGCCTGAGTCCAAAAATAACTATAAAAACCAATAATAACCATGGCAAGATAAGCACTATATAACGCACTAGCCGTTGGATCTGAGATTAAATAGTCACTAGCATCTTGGTAGTTACCTAACGTCAGTACGCCAAAATGAAGGAGTGCCGCAACCACTGCCATCGCAAGCGCACCAGCAACCATTAAAATAGCTGCGACGATAAGGGTATCGTAGAACCAAGCGCCTAAACGACGTAATAAGCTTGGGTATTGGTGTGAAGGTTTAGTAGGTTGTGGTTTGGTTTTCTTCATTTGATGGTTCCTGTATCAATGATGGTTAAACAAATCCTTATGGGCGGCAGTGTAGCAGTAAACTAATGACGAATGAATGCACTAAATTGCTACAAAATATATTCATGGATCACATTACATAGTGGTTTGATTAGCATCAATAAAATTAAGATGGTTCAAAAAAACAGCGCTTGAGTATTTATATGATAAATGTTCTAGATTAGTACTTGCGCATCAACATGATATCCGTATAATAGCCGCCATAAGCCCGAGTGGTGAAATTGGTATACACGACGGATTCAAAATCCGTTTCCTTCGGGAGTGACGGTTCAAGTCCGTCCTCGGGCACCAAATTTCAGAAGAAAGCCTCAATCGCAAGATTGGGGCTTTTTTTGTGCCTCATCGTCATTCAAAATTTCTTAAGTTCGCTTTTCACCTTGTCATCAATCAAAGGAAAGCGGGTTTAAGTCCCCTAGATATTGTTTATTACTTTTACCTTTATGTATTTATTGTCTTTGATAAAGTGATCATGATTGTTGATATAAAAAGGCCCCAATTAAACGTTGAGGCGTATATATCTGTAGCTTAGTGATTTTGACCACTTCAATTAAAATACAGAATAGGGAATGATCACTTGCAAGCGAACATCGGTTTCATCTCTACCAGCAGTGGCTGATTTAATTTCGTCACGGGTTAACCAGGTGCTATGTAATTGCACCACGCTGCCTTTCAATGTGCCTTGTTGTAAGGTGTAACCAACAGTGCCATTTATGGCGGCTTCGCTGTTATAGCCCACTTTAGCACTGTCCATTCCTGAACCATAGCCCAAGCCCATGTAGTAGTTCCAACCATTGCCAGCATTAAAAGATAAGCGGTTATATAGCGAGATTTCTCCTGACTGGTTCCAATCAGAGAGTGCATCCCAAAATTGAGACCAACTACCATTATTCATGGCGTAGGTATAAATAGTACGTGGCACAATTTCAGTACCGTTATTACTATTAGCGTACCTTAACTGTGATAACCAACTCCATTGACCATGATTCATATTCAATGATAGCCCACTCATATAACCTAAACCGTTATATTTAATCTTGTCGTTAACACCATAAAAATCAGCCGCAAGTTGAATGTTAGGGCTCAGTTGATAGCGAGTGTAAAGTTTATACGAGGTTGGATCTACGCTACGGTTACTGTCGCTATAACGGACATCCATCGCTTGACCAATACCAAGATTATAAGAAAAGTTACCAAGTCGATTTTCATAACCTAAAGAGTGTAAATAGTTCCATTTAGTATTCGCCCAACCAACGTAATCATCTTCACTGAGTAGCCATGGTGCGGTGTATTTATCAGCCCAGAAATAGGTTAACTTACCCCCGCCAAGATGAGCGTTAAGTTCTAAACCACGATAAGTACCCGGTACAAACGACCATACATTACCGACTGTACCATTGCCTGTTGATTGAATTAACCCGACTTTACCGCTGAATAAATCTTGGTATTTGAATTTGACCGCTGCGGTATACAGTTTTAGATGAGGGCCATTACCTGCTCCCCAATCTTGGTTATGGGAGAATGATATTTCATTAGATAAATATTGGTTATTGTCATCTTGAAGACTGTTGTTATAAACGTCGCCCGCTAAATAGCCTGCGACATCTACTCCAATAAAATTATCATAATAGCCAGAATTAAAATCAATAATGGCATTGTAGGCTGAATAATTTAGCCGACCATAAGCATCAAACGCTGAGTTGTCATTACGAGAACGAACCCGAGTATCACTGATCAATTTAATATTTAATGATGAATCATTTATAAATTGATTATTGGTTGAGGTATCGGTTGGTGTTTGTGTTTGTGCCATTGCTAATGGTGAGAGAGCAAGGGTGCTCATGATAGCCACAGCGAGTAATGATTTTTTGGGTAATAAGCCATTTTTCATGTGATTTCTCATTATTATTTTTATTTTTAAATCGTTAACCATCTATTGACGGTATTTTATTGAAGCTAATAATGAAAGGTGGTGAAGGTAAAAGATATATTGAAGAGTGGTATTTTATGTTGTTGTTTTTAAAGTTGAATGTTGTGTTTGTTGTGTCGTTTTTTCTAGGTATGACTTTATGGTTGGCATAGTCGTTTAGAAATAACCATTCATCAATACTTGTTAAAAATTTTCAGCTAGCGATAATGCGATATTATAAACAGGTATATTCCCAGTTACTAACAAATGTAGGTGTAATGAAGATTCCTCCACGATTACAACCCCTCGTTGAAGATGGTCTTGTTGATGACGTTTTATCTCAACTGATGAGCGGTAAAGAAGCCTCTGTGTATGTTGTTCGCAGTGGTGGCAAAATTTGTTGTGCTAAAGTCTATAAAGAAATCGATCAACGCAGTTTTAAAAAAGCGGTGACATACCGTGAAGGGCGTAAAGTTCGTAATAGTCGTCGTGCTCGTGCGATGGAAAAAGGCTCGAAATTTGGTCGAGATGAGCAAGAGAAAGTGTGGCAACAGGCAGAAGTTGATGCGCTGTCATTATTGCTAAAAGCCGATGTACGTGCACCTATTCCTTATGGCTGTTTCGATGGCGTATTGCTAATGGAGCTGATTACAGATGCTGATGGTGCCGTTGCTCCACGTCTTAATGATATTAGCTTAACCAAAGAGCAGGCATTACATGATCACGCATTAATGATTAACTACATTAATCGCATGTTATGTATTGGTATCATCCATGGTGACTTATCAGAATTCAACGTATTGGTTGATGAACAAGGTCCGGTGATCATTGACTTGCCTCAAGCGGTAGATGCTTCTGCGAATAATAACGCGAAGTGGATGTTTGAGCGTGATGTGAATAACATGGCTAATTATTACGGTCAATATGCGCCTGAATTACTTGAAACTCAATATGCTAAAGAAATGTGGGCATTGTTTCAGGCTGGTACATTAAATCCGGATACAGAATTAACCGGAATTTATATTGAAAGTGAAGTTGATGCTGACATCGATGGTTTGATGGCTGAAATTAATGCTGTTATGGCAGAAGCCGAGTTGCGCCGTGCTCGACTAATGGGTATGGATGAAGAAGAAAGTGAGTAGTCACTTTCGTTATGGTTTCTAATATATAAGCGTTATAAAAAAGCTTCAGCCTTGGTTGAGGCTTTTTTTGTGGGCGCTATTTCATCAATGAGCCATTACTGAGATGTTGTTATTAATCTGAGTGGCAACATTATTATGAACATTACTTTGTCTAGTTTTATAGACGATAGCTGCTTATTTTAATGGCGATGGTATATTTTTTAATTAAACAATGAGGAATAACCTGAGTAAGCATGAGGTGATAGGGCATACGAAGGTGTTGTATTGACGGTTAAAGATAATATCCTTACTTTTTATGGTTATTTGTAGCGGGTTAAGTGAAAGATACCATCAAAGCTTATATTAATAATGTCTTTGTTCTATAACACAATAATATCTAGTACTTTTATCATACAAAAACAGATTGTTATGATATCTAAACATAGTATTTATGATTTTAATGCACTTAATTAATAGTCGTTTTACTTTTAGACTCACGGTTAATGTGTATTAACTCAAAAGCATAATAATGAATAGATCAGAACTCTTTACACCAATGAAAATTGGTAGCGTAACTATTAAAAACCGAATCGTAATGGAACCTATGGGTCTGATGGGACTTGCTGGTCGTGAAGGCGAATTTAATCAACGCGCTGCTGATTATTTTGTTGAAAGAGCGAAGGGCGGTGTTGGTCTGATTATTACGGGTTTTACTAAGGTAGAAAATGAAATTGAACGCATGAAAATGCCGACATTTACCTGTGTAACTCATAATCCTACTGCTTTTGAAAATTCATGTTATGAAATGATTGAGCGCGTGCATTCTTATGGCGCAAAAATATTTTTACAAGTTTCCGCTGGTCTTGGGCGTGTAGCAAAACCGACGCTACTTGAAACTCAGCCTGTTGCTCCAACTGAAGTGCCTAACTACTGGCAACCTGATGTGATGTGTCGTGCATTAACGACTGAAGAAGTAGAGCGCATTATTTCTCGGTTTGAAGAAGCGGCGGTAATTGCTAAAAAAGTCGGTTTTGATGGTATCGAATTGCATGCAGTTCACGAAGGTTATTTAGCCGATCAATTTACTATGTCAGTGTTTAACAAAGATCGTAGTGACCGCTTTAATGGTGATCTTGAGCAACGTGCGACTTTCCCTATTGAAATACTCAAAGCAATTCGTCGTGGTGCGGGTGAAAACTACCCCGTTACCGTACGTTATAGTATTCGTTCATTTATCAAAGAATTGGGTAAAGGTGGTATTAATGTTGCGGCTAAAGAATCTGGTCGTGATACTGAAGAAGGTCTTGAGTTAGCAAAGATCCTTGAAAAAGCAGGTTATGATGGCTTTAATGCGGATACTGGCTCTTATGATGCATGGTATTGGGCACACCCACCGCTATATGCTAAAGATGGTCTATACCTGCCATTTGTAAAAAAACTTAAAGATGTGGTGAATGTGCCTATCATTATGGGCGGTAAGATGGGTGATCCTCAACTTGCTCAAGACTCAATTAAAAACGGTTCAATTGACTTTGTGGGTCTAGCGCGTCCGTTATTGACTGATCCTGAGTGGCCAAATAAGGTCATGAAAAATCGTGAAGAGCAAATTCGTCCATGTATCGGTTGTCATGATGGCTGCTTACAACGTATTTTCAACCATAAACCCATTTCATGTTCAGTAAACCCTGCTTGTGGTCGTGAAAAAATTTACAGCATTGAAAAAGCACTAGAGCCTAAACGTGTGATTGTTATCGGTGGTGGTATTGCTGGTCTTGAAAGTGCTCGAGTGGCGAAATTGGCAGGGCATGAAGTGAAGCTGTTTGAAAAATCAGATCAAATTGGTGGTCACATTTATGAAGCCGCTGCCCCTGATTTCAAAAAAGCCGATGAGAAACTACTTGATTGGTATCGCGTAGAGCTAGAGCGTCTTGCTGTACCTATGTATTTAAATACTATTATTGATAAAGATTCAAAAGAGCTAGATGACGCGCAGGCGGTGATCATTGCGACAGGCTCTGTGCCGGTGCGTTTACGCAATATTGAAGGTATTGATGAGCCACAAATTTGCAGCGCAGATGATATTTTATTAGCCAAAAAGCCTGTTGGCGATAACGTGGTGATTATCGGTGGTGGTTTAGTGGGTTGTGAAGTTGCACTATGGCTGAAAAACCAAGGCAAGCAAGTAACCGTGGTTGAATACCTAGCCAAAGTTATGGATGGCGGTGCTGATACTAACTGGGCCAATAAATCAATGCTGCTTGATTTAATGGAAGAGGCACAAGTTAATATTATGACCAGCAGTAAGTTTGTTGGTTATAAAAATGGTCATGCGCATATCGAAACCGCTACTGGTGTTAAAGAAATAGTTGCAGACAATGTTTGTATTGCGGTGGGTTATTCAAGCGTTAACGATCTCCATGATGAGATTTTAAGTCGTGGTAAAGATACTTACCTTATTGGCGATGCACGTAAAGTGTCAAATATAATGAATGCGGTTTGGGATGCTTACGAAGTGGCGCGTAATATTTAATTA
>CAMQXY010000160.1 GCA_947039005.1 uncultured Photobacterium sp. | reverse complement strand
CGAAACGTTTCGCTAGCAAAACTGTGAGCGACATAACTTTTTTACGCTTATTTTGACGACTGAAAGCGATCATTCTCACAGCCTTCTTTTTTTACTCTGGTTTATTTGTTAGGGACGTTTATTATTCATATCGAAACGTTTCGATAGGTTTTTCTGTCACTTAAAACATTAATTCTAAGACAGAAAATTTGAACGGTATAACGTGTAACGAGAAGGTCTACCAAATGAAAAAAACTACCCTAATTAATGCAGAACTTTCATACCTTGTAGCAACACTAGGGCATACAGATGAAATTACTATTTGTGATGCGGGCTTACCGATCCCTCAACATGTAAAACGCATTGATCTTGCGTTAACTCATGGTGTACCAAGCTTTCTTGATACGGTGACAGTGATTTTATCGGAATCACAAATTGAAGGGGTGCTGATGGCAGCAGAATTTGCCGAAGTAAGTCCGACTCACCATCAAGCCTTATTAGCCATTTTAGATCAAGAGTGTTTAACAACGGGCAAATCAATTCAAATTGGTTATTTATCGCATCAAGAATTTAAGCAACGTACTGCGCAAAGTCGGGCAGTGGTCAGAACAGGTGAATATACACCGTATGCCAATATTATTTTCCAAACCGGTGTGGTGTTTTAAATAACACCGTTTGAGACATTGCTTTATATCAATACAAGATACGTAAATATCAAAAATATCACGCTTTTGATAAGGGTGATTATTTATGGAAGATAAATTATGTTTATTAAAAATAATACAATTCAACATACTGATGGTTTTTTAAATAAAACCCCGATATTCCAATTTTTATTATTATCGTCAGTGTTTGCACTTTGGTCAGCGGCGGCAGCACTGAATGATGTTTTGATCACCCAGTTTAAATCCATTTTTGATCTGTCTAACTTTGCTTCAGCGTTGGTGCAGTCGGCGTTTTATGGCGCTTACTTTTTAGTGGCTATTCCAGCGTCAATGGTGGTCAAGAAAAGCTCTTATAAATTGGCGATTTTATTAGGTTTAGCACTGTATATTTTTGGTTGTTTGATGTTCTTCCCTGCATCTCACGCCGGCACATACACCATGTTCTTAGCGGCTATTTTCTGTATCGCGATTGGTCTGTCGTTTCTTGAAACGTCATGTAATACCTATTCTGCGATGATTGGTGAGCCTGAGCGTGCAACATTACGTTTAAACGTTTCTCATACCATTAATGCGATGGGTTACATCATTGGTTTACTACTAGGTAAGCATTTGATTTTCCAAGAAGGCGTTGATGTTGGTCATATGATGGAAACCCTAACAGGTCCTGAGCTTGAAGCGTTTAAATACCAAGTATTACAGCAAACCTTAGAACCATACAAATGGCTAGTGGGTGTGATTGCAACGATTGCGATCTTGATTGCTATTACTGAATACCCTAACTGTAAAGCGGTATCGGATAGTAAAGATAATCAACCTTCATTTGGCGAGACACTGTCTTATTTAATGGGCAATAAACGCTTCTTCAAAGGTATCGTGACCCAGTTTGCTTATGTTGGTATGCAAGTTGCGGTATGGTCATTCACGATCCGGTTGGCACTAGAATTAGACCACAATATGGTTGAGCATGACGCGGCGAACTACTTATTGTATGCCTTTATCATGTACTTCTTAGGTAAGTTATTAGCAAACTTCTTATTTACTAAAACATCACAAGAAAATGTATTGATGGGTTACTCAGCAATCGGTTTTGTTTGCTTGATGTACGTTACTTTTATTCCTAACTTCAGCGCTGTTTGGGTTGCTGTGGGGACATCAGCATTATTCGCACCTTGTTGGGCAACGATTTTTGCCTCTACTTTACAATCGGTTGATACACGCTACACCGAAACAGCAGGTGGCTTTGTGGTGATGTCGATTATCGGTGGTGCAGCGATTCCTGTGATTCAAGGTCTACTTGCCGATAATATTGGCTTACAGTCTTCATTTATTGTCAGTGCGTTGTGTTTTGCGGTGGTGTTTGTCTACTTCATGAATGAAAAGAAATACAAGCAACGATTCAACGTTGTAGCAGCTAAAGCGTAATGTTCGATTATGACCACTCAAGCATGGGTGGTCAGTTTTTGCGAGGAATTAAATATGTTTACCTTACCGTTATATAAAGAAAACTTCACCAAACAAAGAACGTTAATCGCTCAGTCTGAACATTTTGAAATTCATAGCTTTCTGTATCATTCAGGTGTGCATGCGCTTGAAATTAAAAACGCTAAAGGGCATTTAGTGGTATTGCCTTTTATGGGACAGATGATTTGGGATGCACAGTTTTTGAATACTGATTTGTGCATGAAAAATATGTTTTCTGAACCTAAGTTTGGTAAGACAATTGTCGAAACTTACGGTTGCTTTGCTTTTCATGCGGGCATGATCCGTATGGGTTGCCCATCACCACAAGATGATCATGTATTACATGGTGAAATGCCTTGCGCTGCAATGGATTCAGCATGGTTAGAAATTACATCTGATAGTGTGGTTATCAAAGGCACTTATGAATATGTGATGGGTTTTGGCGACCATTATCTAGCAACGCCTTCAGTACAATTAGATAAAGATGCAAGTGTGTTTGATATCAAAATGGTGGTGAAAAATCTTGCCTCTGTGGATATGCCGTTGCAGTATATGTGTCATATCAATGCAGCCTATGTTGAAAATGCAGTGATGACCCAGAATCTTCCGGATGCGGCATTAATGTTACGTGAAACGGTACCTGCACACGTACAACCAACCGCGCAGTGGTTGGCATACAATGACAGTTTAAAAACCTCAGCCCCGATTTCAATATTAGATAAACCTGAAATGCATGATCCTGAAGTGGTGTATTGTATGGATGATATTGCACGTTATGTTGATCGGGCGGTGTTTAAAATGCAGATCAGTGATGATAAATATCTGCAGACTGAATTTGATACCCATGAATTTAATTGCGCTACTCGGTGGCTATTATGCAATGGTGATCAACAAGTTGCGGCATTTGCATTGCCTGCAACCTGTCGACCTGAAGGTTTCTTAGCAGCCAAAGAGCGTGAAACCTTGATTTATCTTGAGCCGAATGAAGAACGTTGCTTTACAGTGCGTACTGGTATTTGCCTGTCAATATAAATTATCGTCATTTGATGATCTGTTTTTTTGTTATGTTTTATTAGAAAGGCTCACAAAGAGCCGAGGAAAACCCTATGAATAAGTTAGTGGTATTAGGTAGTGTTAACGCTGACCATGTTCTGCAAGTCCCTTCTTTCCCTCGCCCTGGCGAGACGCTTCACGGTCGTAACTATCAAGTTATTGCGGGGGGGAAGGGAGCGAATCAAGCAGTAGCTGCTGCGCGTTTGAATGCAGATATCGGCTTTATTGCTTGTGTGGGAGATGATTCATTTGGGATCAATATTCGTGAAAATTTCCGTATGGATGGCATTAATATCACTGCGGTAAAAATGGAGCCTAATTGTCCGACGGGTATTGCAATGATTCAAGTATCAGATAGCGGTGAGAACAGTATCTGTCTTTCTGCAGAAGCTAACGCAAAATTAACAGCCGCTGCGATTGAACCTGATTTAGAGCGTATTCGCCAAGCTGACTATCTATTAATGCAATTAGAAACCCCATTGTGTGGTATTGAAAAAGCAGCCCAAGTGGCGAAAGATGCAAACACAGTTGTGATCCTAAATCCAGCGCCTGCTCGTGTATTATCTGATGAGTTACTCGCATGTGTAGATATGATCACTCCTAATGAAACTGAAGCTGAAGTGTTAACTGGCATAACGGTTACTGATGCTCAAAGCGCGCAACAAGCGGCGAATATTTTGCATGACAAAGGTATTAAAACGGTGATGATCACCCTTGGTGCTAAAGGTGTATGGTTAAGCCAAGACGGTCGTGGCGATATTATTGCGGGCTTCAATGTTGAAGTGACTGATACCACTGCGGCAGGGGATACGTTTAACGGTGCATTCGTGACTGGTTTGTTGGAAGATTTATCTTTAGAATCAGCGATTAAATTTGCTCATGCTGCCGCTGCTATTTCAGTGACGCGTTTTGGTGCGCAAACCTCTATCCCAACCCGTAAAGAGGTTGACGATTTTCTTGCTCAGCAATAATTGCTAACGGCATTACTCATAAAAGGATCAATAACATGGCAACGATGAAAGATATCGCAAAATTAGCAGGGGTTTCTACATCCACTGTGAGCCATGTTATTAACAAGAACCGCTTTGTCAGTGAAGAAATTTCACAGCGGGTGAATAACGCCGCTAAAGAACTGCATTACAGTGGTCCTTCGGTTTTGGCACGTAGCTTTAAAGTGAATCGTACCAAAACCTTAGGCATGTTGGTGACGACATCAACCAATCCTTTTTTTGGTGAAGTGGTAAAAGGCGTAGAGCGTAGCTGTTATCAGAATGGTTATAGCCTTATTCTGTGCAATACCGAAGGTGATCACCAACGGATGCGCGAATCGATTAATACTTTATTGCAAAAGCGGGTTGATGGTTTAATTTTGATGTGTTCATCGCTAGAAGGTGAACGGATTGAAATGTTTGATCATTACCCTGATATTCCCGTTGTGGTGATGGATTGGGGATCAATGCTATTTAGCAGCGATAAGATTCAAGATAACTCGCTGCGGGGTGGTTATATGGCGACCCAATATTTGATAGCCTCTGGCCATACTGATATTGGTTGTATTACAGGACCCTTGATTCGTTACCAAGCGCAAATGCGTTATGAAGGTTATAAACGCGCGATCAATGAAGCGGGTTTAATCTTTAATGCCGATTGGATTGTGGAAGCCGATTTTGAATGTGAAGGTGGCTATGATGCCTTTATGAAAATGCAGCAACATGACCGCTTACCCAGTGCTATTTTTGTGTCTAATGACATGATGGCAATGGGGGTTATTAATGCCGCTAATGAGTGTGGTATTGATATTCCCAATGATTTATCCCTGATTGGTTATGACGATATCCATATTGCAAAATTTATGTCGCCCGCATTGACCACTATCCATCAGCCAAAGTACCGATTAGGGCAGGCTGCAGTGGAAACCTTGCTTAAACGGTTAGATAACCCAACCAGTGATGCCCAAACTATTCAACTTGAGCCAACTTTAGTTACTCGTAGCAGTGTGAAGGTTATCGCTGACAGCAATTAATCTGTCGTATCACCCAATATTGAATAACATAATGTTTTACTAAGATGATAAGTTTCCCCACTTATCATCTTTTTTTTGCTCAAATAGTATCAACTTACGCCAATGGATTATAATGTAGTTATCGATATTTTTTCTGATGACGTTGATATTTTAAACGTCATCCTCAATGAGCTGTATTTTGAGAGGGATAGAAAATTTATGCGTAAAATAGATGACTCACTTGTTGCTTGGTTACATGCGTTTAATCATGAATTAGCAATATCAATGACGGCGGGGATTGAATTTAGTCCAGAGAGTGTACGAGAAGGTTTAGCGGCAATTACTCAGACTTTCATCACAGATGTACCTGACATCGCTATGATCATTGATAACGCTATTAAACATGTGCCTGTTCGTATTTATCACCCTCAGCCTCTAATATCATTACCTGTTTTTATATATTTACATGGTGGTGGGCATGTTGCGGGGAGTCTCGATGTTTATGATCCTATCTGCCGTAAATTAGCCCAAGCGAGTCAGCATATTATCGTGGCTGTGGATTATCGCTTAGCACCTGAATATCCTTACCCTACAGCCGTTAATGATGCTTATTTATGTGTGCAATATTTGTGGTCAGCACTTGATCGAATGGATGTTAATTATATACCCCACATCGCTATTGGTGGTGATTCTGCTGGTGGTGCGCTCGCTGCGACGGTGTGTGCATTAGCGCAAGATGATGATACGGTGAAAATTCATCAGCAAGTTTTAATTTATCCGAGTCTTGATTACACATTATCTTTGCCTTCGACGGTGATTAACGGCAATGACTATTTTCTACAGATCAATAAAGTGAGATGGTATTTCGATCAATATTTTAAAAATAATCAAGATCGATATAAAGCCTCGCCATTATGGATGCCAATAAGTACTCGTTTTCCCTCTACATTAGTGATCACTACGGAGTTTTGTCCATTACGGGATGAAGGGGTTTATTATTATCAGCAATTACGTCAGCAAGGTATTAGTGCGCAGCATTATCATGTACCAGATATGGTGCATGCGTTTTTAAATCTAGAAAGTATGGTGCCACAGCATTGCCAGCAAGTGTATACAAAGATTGGGCAGTTTTTGTTAACAGAAGAATAAATCAGATAAAATGAAGCCGTAAATAATAACATTAAACGTTTCAGTTACGGCTTAATGGTGAGGAATAGTTGTTTCATTATTCGAAAATTGACTCTAATAGTAAATATAAACCGCGCAGTAAATCCATCTAACACCTTCCATAGTATTGAATCGTTATTTT
>CAMQXY010000159.1 GCA_947039005.1 uncultured Photobacterium sp. | reverse complement strand
AATATAGGTAAAGATCGCGACGGTGGCGGTAGTTTTGGCTTTATAAGCTTATTATTGCTCTGTGGCGGTGCGTTTTTTAGACGGTTAAGGAACTAAACAAGAAATAATAAGGTTATAGATCGAAAATAAACACATATTAATTGTAGATAGTCTTATTATTTAATTGGAAGTCAGTATTATTAGCTGCCTTCCATTTTTTTTTCATATTTTACAATGGATTATTTTTTTTATATTAATTTATCTATAATGAATGATCTGTTTGTGGCTATTGTCTATAAAAATAGCGATTGGCTGATTATCTGGTGAGCACGAGGATCATGAATAAATGTATAAGTAACATTTATTTAACATGGAAGGCGTTTTGTGCGGTAAAATAAAGTAAAAATAGTATTGATTTTTTTAAAAACAGGGTTATGTGTTTTTATTTTTTGTATTTTTATTATTTAATATCAATGTGTTAAGTAATGCCTCTATTGTTTTCAATAGATTATTAACTAATAATCCGATGTTTTATTATTTTATCCCCAAAAATATATTTATCCACAGAAGCTGTGCATAACTCTGTGGGGAATTCGCTGGAGCTAGATTTGGCGCAGCCTCTGGTAAAGTCAACATATAGTTTGTCAAAAGTTATTAATAACCATAAAGCTATCGATTTGGTTCAATATTTAAACAGAAAGTACATTTTATGTGTTCGTGATTCAAGTAAATTTAAATCTTTAAATTATAGCTTGGTCGTTATTTTTATTTTAGATCTAACAATATAACCTGCCCATACAAAAAATAATAAATCTTAGTTAGCTAGAGAATAATAACGTCATTGTTGATGTATGGTTGATATCTACACATTAGGCATATTACTATGCCGATGTTTTCTTTTTGGATGATTTCTTGTGTCAAAAATATTAGTTGTTGATGATGATGTACAGTTGTGTGAATTACTGACCGAAGTGCTTGAAGATGAAGGCCATGATGTTAGTTGTGTTTATTGTGGTGAATCGGCGATTGAGTATCTGCAAAATAAAGGTGTTGATTTAGTGTTATTGGACGTCATGCTGCCTAATTTGGATGGTATGCAAGTCGCTCGTCGTATTTGCCAGCGCTTTGCGACGCCTATTTTGATGTTAACCGCATTGGGTGATGAAGCAACCATGCTCGATGGTTTGCAAGCAGGTGCTGATCATTTCATTACTAAACCGTTTAAAGTACCAGAATTACTGACACGTATGAGCGCTATTTTACGCCGTGTTGGCCTTGAGCGTCAGCGACATATGATTCGTTCGGGTGAAGAAAATATGGCGGCAGAGATGTCTCGGCTACCGTTAACGGGTACTGAAGCTGAATTGTTAGAATATCTAATTAAACATGATGGCATCGTGGTATCAAAAGCGGAATTACAAAAACAAGTGCTTAAAAAAGAACTGAGTCCATTTGATCGTAATCTTGATATGCATATTAGTAATATTCGCCGAAAAATCGTATTGGCAGGCATGTCTAAGTTACATATCAAAACGGTACGTGGTAGAGGGTATAGTTATACCGAAAGTGTTAATCATTAAAAAAGGATCATGCTGTGGAAAGCCTCACTCAGCGTAAAGCGTGGTATAAACCGCATCAACAGCATGGTTTAGTTGTGCGGCTATTTTCGTATTTTACGGTTAGCTTATTATTGATTTTATTGTTGCAGAATTTAGCGGAGATTGCGTTAGTCAAAACCATGATGCATGTGCCTCAAAAAGTCCAACAAAACATGCAAGCAATGGCTAACCAAGCCCAACAACTTATTGATAACGGTAATAGGCAACAATTAGGGCAATGGGAACAGCAACAGCCCTATTATTTGTTTGTATTAGATAAAGATCAACGTGAAATAGGGAATAGAAAAATGCACCCTCATTTTGCGTTTAAACTTAATTATGCGCGCGGTGTTAATACTCTTTTAGACTCGCGTGTTAATCAGCCTATCTTTGCTATCCCATTAAAAGATGGCAATCAATTAATGATACAACTGCCATATCAATTGCATCCTGCCAAATATTTTTCATTCTATTTTGGTTTAATTCAAGTGGTGATTGCCGTATTAATTATATTGATGTTTTCATTTCTTATTGCGCGTTATTTACAGCGTCCACTTAATACATTACGTGATGCTAGTCGTAGCCTTGCCAATGGCGATTTTTCGGTAAGAGTGGCGAATGCAGTGGGTGATAGCGCGGTGGAATTTAAATCACTCGCGATTGATTTTGATGAAATGGCGGAACAAATACAGATTTTATCTGAACGTCAACGGCGTTTGATTCGAGATGTTTCTCATGAATTACGCACACCATTAGCGCGTCATAATTTATCGTTACACTTAATTAGAAAACGTGTTGCGGCGGAGCATCAACACCTTGTTGATCGATTAGAGCGCGAATCTGAAGAAATGAATCAACTCGTTAATGAAATATTAGAGTTTAATCAACTGCAGAATACAAAGGAGAATGCCAATTTAATCCCAATTGATGTTGAGAGTTTATGTTTAACGACCGTCCCAGGTATTGAAGCGCTATTAGGCAAACAACAAATATTGACAATTAACATTGATAATAATATGCCATTAGTGATGGGTGATCCTCGCTTAATTGTTCGGGCTGTAAGTAACTTACTGGGGAATGCGATTAAGTATGCGGGTGAAAATGCACATATTGGCTTAATTTCGACCTTGGTGGTAGTTGAGGGGCAAGAGTTCGTACAATTAAGCGTAGAAGATGATGGGTATGGCATTGCTGAACAACATTTAAAGCGTATTTTTGATCCCTTTACCCGAATTGAAGGTGCACGAGATAAACAATCAGGTGGTTATGGGCTTGGATTAGCGATAGTTAAAGAAGCAATGGTGGTGATGAATGGCACTGTCAATGCTGAAAATCGTCAGCCGCAAGGATTAACGATCCAGCTATTATTACCAGTAATGAATAAATAAGAATAAAAATTAAATAAGTATTGTTTAACTAATGTAATAGATAAACTTGTACTTTAGATTTTTTAGATTGAATGTGTTTGCATTAATCTATTAAATCGATTGAAAGGTTGGTTATTGTACGTTTTTGAGTAATGGTATAAACAACTGCTGTAACTGTATTTTTATTGGGTGTATTTTTTTATTTATAAGATGAAATGTATTTATATATCACATTGATTTAAATCAAGTAATCTGTTTTTTTTGTGATTTAATCGTTTTGATTATTCTGTGGGCGTATATATTGCATGCGGAAGTTTTCAAAAGAGTAATATCATGATTAATAAGAAATATATAAAAAAAGCAATTGTGAGCGCGGTAGCATTAGGTATCGTTGGTTATGGCGCAATTGTGTACACTGTACATAAAGAAGATGTTACCTTAGCCAATAAACGCTTAGACGCCTTATCACTGCATAATATTGATGATCTCTCAGCACAAGCGATGCGATTACTCGCTGAAAAAGGCTGTGCAGATTGCCATACGCTCAATAGCCCATTGCCGTTTTATGCTCAAGTACCGGGTGTGAAGCAGACAATGCAAGTTGATATCGATAAGGCTAACCAATCCTTTGAGCTTGCACCAGTCGAACAAGCGGTTGAACATCATCAAGCGGTGAGCCAAGTTGCTCTTGCTAAATTAGAGTTTGTTCTTAACAACAACTCAATGCCAATTCCTAAATATTTAGCTATACACTGGCCATCAGCATACCTCAACAGTGCCGATAGACAGTTATTGCTCGATTGGATCAAGCACCAACGTCAACAATATTATCCAAACCCAACTGCCGCACCACAATTTAAGAATTTGGCTGTTCAGCCTATTCATACCGTATTTAAAACAGATCCTGCTAAAGTTGCGTTAGGCTTATCGCTGTACAACAACATTCACTTATCAGCCAACAATAAGTATGCTTGTTCTAGTTGTCACTCTATTCATACTGGCGGTACAGATAACTTACCAACCAGCTTAGGTATCAATAATCTTGATGATCCTATGAATGCGCCAACGGTGTATGATTCTGCCTTTAATATGAGCCAGTTCTGGAATGGTCGTGCTGCTGATTTAGCGGCTCAAGCAGCAGGTCCTATTTTTAATCCCGTTGAAATGGGATCAAAAAACTGGGGTAATATTGTTGCTAAACTTAAACAAGATCCTCAATTAGTTAAGCTATTTGATGCTTCTTATAAAGATGGTATGAATGGGGCGAATATCACTAATGCTATTGCTGAATATGAGAAAACATTAATTACCACCAATAGCCGTTTTGACCAATACTTAGAAGGTAATTTGAGTGCATTAACGCCTGAAGAAATCGAAGGCTTTAAATTGTTCTTAAAAACGGGCTGCCAAACTTGTCATGTCGGTCAAAGCATGGGTGGACAGTCATACGAGAAGATGGGTGTTTATAGTAGTTTCTTTGGTAACCTTAAAGGCAAACATATTGAGGGTGATAAAGGTCGTTATTTAGTTACCCACGATAAAAAACAAATGCATTACTTTAAAGTGCCTAATCTGCGTAATATCGCGGTGACAGGACCTTACTTCTCTGGTGGTCGTGCTGCTACTTTATCTGAAGCGGTAAATGCAATGGCGAAATACCAATGTAATACTGATTTTTCACCGAAAGAAACCAAAGCCATGGTCGCTTATCTTAAAACACTGACGGGTGAATATCAGGGTAAGACATTAACCAACCCTAATTGCCATGATGTGAATGGTCAGCAAGTGTGTAGCAGTGCTAAAGATCAAGTCTGGAAACAAGTAACAGGGCGTAAATTACCGACTGAAACACAAGCTTAATTATATTTGCGTTTATTGTTCACAGAAGCCGCCATTATTGGCGGCTTTTTTATGTTCATTTCTCAGCTGTTTCAAGTGCTTTAATCGCTATGCTTAAAGTATTGTGAAAATCTGCATTGTTTTCAAGTATTCCGGAGCTTGCAGGGCCAAGCGCATTTGAGTACAAGCTTCTCTGCTTGTTTAATGGCAGATCTAATTGGTCATAGAGGTTTTGGCGGATTTGTGCATGTTGTTCTGGTGCATTGTTCGATAGATCTATTAGGGTGTCATAAATGAGATTTTCAATTTGATTCATAGTAATTCCTTAATTATGGGATAGATTGCGTATGTGTTATATCCACTAAATGACTAAACGTCCGAGATATTAATCACATAACAAAGCAGGATCTGTGTGCTTTATTGCCACAATGACGATGTTTGTTACTTCATAATACTAGTCTATTATTTGAAATTTTCGAATGTAAGTTGTTAAAGTGTTTGATGATTATGAGTGAAAAATCATGTGTATGATCGGAATATAAAGAAAACGAATGTGGTTTTGGCGTAATTCACTGTCATCAAAGTGGGAAGCTTAAATGCTAGTTATTTAATGAAAGAAGTTGTCGTAAATAGGTGGCTTCTTTCGTTATCGGTATACAATAGCCAATCAAAGGCACTTTGCCTCAAAGGGATTGACTATGTTGTGGTTTTTAATGGTAACGTTGCCGCTAGTGTTAGCGGGCATTCATAAATTGTTGTTGATGATTGGTGTCTATCCTAAAAATAATAGCGTGTTTATTATTCCTACTATTATTGTTTGTTATTGCATCTTTGCTGTAAGTTCAGCGTTTGATCGTGATGCGTTACCCGCAGTCTTAATCGCAATCTATTATATAGCGTTAACGGTAATTACAGTAAGAGCAACTATCCGTCGATAAATTAGGTATTTTTATATAATCAACCTTCGATTGGTTAAATAGTGAAGATAAATAAAATGAAGAAACCGTATCCAGCCAAAACAATTCAAAATGTCATTAATAGTGCTATTTATCACCTCAATTTACGTGATCATACTGAGCATGAATTACGCTTAAAATTAGAAGCGAAAACTGAACAGCAGGACTGGATTGAAACGGTACTGCAACAAATGAAAGACTTCGGTTATGTAAAAGAAGATCTTCAGTTCGCGCTGCATTTTTGTGAGACTGCGTTCTCTAATGAACATGGACAGCAGTACATTAAACAGAAATTAAAAACCAAAGGTATTCCTGCAACAATCATTGAAGAAGCCTTAGTTGAGATTATGGAGAAAAAACAAGTGTCTGAACTTGATATGATCAAAAGTCGTTTAAATAGTTATGATGATTTCAGTCAAACCACCAAAGAGAAAATAACCAACGATCTCACTAAGCGCGGGTACAGTTTTCAAGATATTTCAAGAGCGATTGCGGAACACGATGCTGCCGATACGCTATTAACTAAAGCAAAAATCAAAGGCATGAATGCAGATTTAGAAACAGAAGTATTGAAATTGGTGAGAAAGCTCAAAGGCAAAACAGTGATCAAGCAAGAGCTTAAAATGAAGCATGTTGATATTACTAATCTTGAGCAAGTATTCTATGATTTAGAGGAAGCGGGTGAGGTCGATTTTTATGAAAATTGCCAATTGGTATTAGCGAAAAAGCGGTTTGATTTGTCGAACTTTAAAGATAAAAGTAAAGCCTATGCCTACCTGTCATCAAAAGGTTATGGTTCAGATGAAATCAAAGAAGCCATGGCAGCTGC
>CAMQXY010000158.1 GCA_947039005.1 uncultured Photobacterium sp. | reverse complement strand
GTTTCAATCCACGCTCCCGTGGTGGGAGCGACTGCCTTTTGGGTAAGGCTGATGTAGCCTATGTTAAATCGGTGTTTTGCGCTAATCATATTTAAAAATGATATATATTTTTGAATAGTAGATCCTAAATTGTAAAAGAACTTTATCATCAATGAATTAAAGTGGAGCTAACCTGACAGGGATTTCATGAGAGCATGAGGTTAGCGAATTAGATAATGAGGTTATCTTGGTAGATATCGACAGCGACTTTAGCACCATGATGTTCAACACGGTGACGCCAATTTTTCCCTAATTGATAGAAGCGTAAGCTATCAACCTCAGATTCATACAAGGAGAGTAATTTAGATTTAAATTTAACCCATTGGTCTGGTGCAATATCGCACTCAAATACTGAGTATTGGACTCTTACGCCATAATCTAAACAGAGTTTGGCAATTTGTCGTAGTCTACGTCTGCCCGATGAATCACTTAAACAGACGTCATAGGTTACTAATACCATCATAGTTAGATTTCTCAATTAACGTTGATAGAATGGCGGATAATGTTCAATATCCCCACGAATATATCTTGCTAGTAGCATGGCTTGTATATGAGGGAGTAATCCAATGGAGATTTTTTCGTTTAAAAAAGGATGATGAATTTCTTCTTGTTTCTTTTGCTGATATGCCTGAAGAATCGCTTTACGTGTATCTTCTTTTATACTGACACCACCTAAAGTATCTGTTTCAAAATCTTTCATCGATACTTGTTTTCGATTGATGAGTGTGAGTACTAAACGATCAATAAAAAATGCTCGAAATTCTTCAAGAAGATCTTGTGCTAAGCTATCTCGACCAGGACGTTCAGCATGTAAAAATCCAACTTGAGGATCTAAGCCAACGCCTTGTAATGCGCTACTTATTTCGTTGCCTTGAACGGCATATAAAAATGACAACATGGCATTGATTGGATCTTTCGGTGGGCGACGGTTTCGACCATCAAAGCGAATATCGTTTGATGAATTAGTGATTAATTGATCAAATACTTTAAAATAATGACTGGCGGCTTCGCCTTCTAATCCTCGTATCTTTTCAATATCAGTATGGGCTGGCAATTCTTCGATGATTTGCCGATGTCGGTCTATTGATTTTTGGATATCGATGCTATTGCTATGATTACGAGCATACCGTTGTAATACCCCTCGAGAGCTACGTATTTTAGCAGCAACAATATCTCTGGCTAGAACAGCCGCTTGTTTATCTGTAATGTCATATTGTGCTCTGCGTAATAAAACATTACCTGATTGTTTACCAACGATACGTGCTTGAAAGCGTCCATATTGATTAAAAAAAGCTAAGCCAGTGCCATTTTCGCCACAAAACCCCATTACTTGAGGTGAGACCATGATATTACCAAAACAAAAAATATGACCAATAGAATGTATAGGTAACTGCATGAGTTTTTGTTTTTTACCTTCTATCTTTATATCAATAATCAGTGTTTCACGTTCTTTATGAAGGTAAGCACCGTCTCTATTTATATAGAGGCAATTTTGTAATTTTTTCATTCATCGCTATCCATGCGGTAAAGTGCTTTTAGATATTTAGTTGATTTATCTTGGCTAAATAACGAGGGGAAACATAAATCATTTAATGAACAGGCATTACACGCTTTTGTTAATACGGGTTTTGGTGTGACGCCATGATTAAAAAGCTGCTTAACCTCCTGAATAATATTGAGGGTTGTCTGTCGTAATGGTTCATTGATCTTAATATCAACCCGTTTACGTGTTTGCCAATACCATAACGACCCCATAGCAACTTCTTGGTTTGTCATTTCTTCGATACAGAGTGCTTGAGCACATAATTGGACGCGATCACTGTCATCTTTTTTGGGTCGACCTCGCTTATATTCGACGGGAATATAAATGTGATCTTTGGTATGAAATTCAAGTAAATCAAGCTTCCCCGTAATTCCTAACTGTGGTGCAGCAACGTTAACACCACGCTCAAAGCGGATGTTTTTTCGGGTTTCAGGAGCGCCATGATCGACTCTTTCATGTAACTGATTACCTTGAGCTGTTAAATAGTTATCAGCCCAGACTTGTTCGCTATGAATTAGCGCACACTGTCTCGGACAAAATACATAATGCTGCAATGCTGAAAGGGGGATCAGGCGCTCATCCATGATTAGAACCCTTCTATAATTTCAGGAGTTAGATCTGCCAATGTGTTCATTAAACTGTCATTAAGAGCTGAGTTGTCTAGTGGTAAGCCTTGTTCAAGGTGATGGCGTAGGGTCTGATGTACTTTTGCTGATGAATATTGACCTGATTTACAGTTATGCTGCCACCAAATGATTTTCTCTATTACCATTGAGCCTTCTGGTCGTGCCGATGAGGCATCACCTTCAAATAAACGTGGCAAAAGCGTTTTTATTATTTCTGCATCATCATCACTAAAGCCTGTTTTTGTCGCCAGTTGTGGGGTCATTGCGCCAAAGCTGACATAAGTGGCTTTATCTACACGGTGTTTCATACCCATAGTATCGGAAGATTTTTTAGAACCATCACCTTCACCGCTGACACTTTTAGTGATTTGGGTACTTTCAATACTGATTGGCTCAAGACTAAATGCAGATTGAATGGTTACAGGTCCTCGAATGGGTAATGAAATACCTTCACTTCCGGTGGATTTTGAGTAAGCGAAAACTTGCCCAAATGCACGTACATCAAACCACTTAGCACAGACGATTTTAGTTGCGTCAGCAATGGTGGTTTTTTTGGTATTAAATACCTCTTTTCCTACACCAAATTCAGGTGATTCAGCACGGGTACGTAGGCTAGGCATGCCGTCAGTTTTTTTCTCATCTGACTGTACAAAAATGGTCTGCTCTGCTTCTTGTAAACGATCGCGTAGTTTACGTTTAAGGCAAACATCGGTAACTTCACCAAAGCCCTGATAATCTTGACGAGGGCGGTTACCATTTAAAGGATCGCCATTTGGGTTGGCATGGTTAACAGTGAAAATAATTGCAAAATCAATTTTATGGTTAAGTGACATTGTAGTTTTCCTTAATTAATTAGATCTAATTCAGATTCGGTAGTGGTTTTCTTTGTCATTAATTCAAGGCGTTGACTGTGGAACCCTAATAAGAATTCAGCCGAGAGTGCTTTGTCTGAATTAAAACTATCGCTGTTAAATAAGCTATGGATCTGATCGAGTAATTGCTTTCTGGTGGTGATAAAACCACCGTGGGTATTTTGTAATCGCTGAATATAAGGTAATAGTGATAATTCAATGGTTTTCCATGTAGTAAATGGACGATCAGCAAAACGCTGCATTAATCGTCCCGCATTGGTTAATCGCTTTTCACCTGATTTATCTAGCGAGAATTGCTCGATATTTTCTGCTACAGCGAGTAGACGGCCATAAAGATAATCACGTGAAGTATTATTAGTTTCTAACGCCATAACGTAGTGTCTCCCTAATGTTCTAGTTGCGTAGCCGCGGTATAGTGCGCAGGCTACGCCGAGGTTTTGTTCCCATTGCCACTGTTGATCTAATTTGAAGCTGTGGCGTTGTGTTGCTCTGTATGTTGCTCTGCGCATAATATCGAGGGGAATGGATTGTTTATCGATAATCGATGGCAGTAAACGTTCTGATAGGTTTTTCTTAAGCGCTTCATTACTCTTGATTATGTCGCCATAAACCGCTTCTAATATTGCCCAATTACTCGGTGCACAGCGATACCATTTAGGTTTACCAGCATCTTGTTTTTCTTTGCTTGCTCGTTGCCACCAAGCACAATCACGGTGCCAAGCTTCAAGGTTTGATAAATATTCAACAGGTTGAAAATCACGATAATAAGTTACCCCCATTCGACCTGGGGTTGCAGAATCCAGTGCCATGACGACAATCGAATCGGTGAATGCCAAAGGTGCACCTGAAAATTTTCCTTTTAGCTTTTCACTGAATAAATGACCAAAGCGTTGACCTAAATCTTTGCTGTGTTCTAGCGTTGGCTCTATAGGAGTCAGTGCAGGTTCGGTATTAAGGGTTAAATTATCAACATTGCCCCAATCGTCACTAAATAGGGCTTCAGGATCATCAAGGCTTTCTAGTGGTTGAGGAATGTTTGGCTGATTCACCGCCCATGCAATAATTGCTGATTGTGGAGATGTTAGTGCATTGTTTCGTTTAATTAACCACCGTAAAACATTATGAGCTTTTTGGCTGACTTCAAAACTAACTTGACAAGCCTGCTCTTGAGATGTGAATCGTCCTTGATAGGTTAGATAAGACGTATTTGATGGTGCTGATATTAATTTAGAACCAGCTGCTTCTTTTGTTTGAATAATAGATTTAGGGTGTGTGTTTATACAAAATGCATTTTTACCAAGTAAATGACAAATACCATTATCAACATTAATATTACGTTGATAATTAACCCATGAGTCAATTAAAGTAATGTCATTACTGATAGATGAATTTGAATATTTTGGTTTATAAACTTCCCAAGTTATAACAAGATCACCAAATGTTTTAAAACCACTTAATTTGTAAACATTAGGCTTATCATTTTTTTCATCCCATTTTAATTTGAAGTTATTATTATCAATATATATTAATTTACTATTAGCTAAATCATCGATTATTGTATGATTTTTTAGGTAAATTTTAATAGCTTCTGCTTTCCAATGAGAATAATCAGAGGCACACCATTCAGTTAAAGCATTATAGTATTCGTTAAAATAGTTTTTTTTAAGAAGATCGAACTCTTGATAATTATGAACTAGATAGTGTAATTTTTCAGCAAGACCATATGGAGCTGGTCCTGATGTTTTACCAGTTAAACTTTTTGGTGTAACAGGAATAATATTATCAGTGCCTTTGATGATAATTTTGTTTTTGGACTGTTGTTCAATTAATAATGAGGTTGCTTTAATGAATTCTCCATGTTCAGTTATCGTAATGAGGATATGACATTTTTCTGATTTATGATAGACAGGTTCAATCGGATGTGTTTTATCTTCATTAAGAATAATAGCTTGGTCATACGTTTTATATAATTTACTTAACCAACTCATTGCTCAACCTCCTGTTTTTCGACAGGTAATAGGTTCTCATCCAGTTCGAATTCTTTGGCTGTCATCGGTCTAACATGGCGAGTGATCAGTTGTGGATCAGAATTATTAAACTGCTGAGGATGCTCAAATTCAATGATTCCATAGCGCATGGTTGGGAACCAGAAGCGACTGTCTAATGCATCTTTTCCTGTTTCATCAGGGTAGCCAAAACTGTGGAACATTAAGCCAAAGCTCAGTTCATCAATATTGTCATAAATACTGCTGCCAGAGCCAAATTCACACGGTTCGACATAGGCTTGGCAATCTCTCGTTCCAAGAAAAACATCTTGGCGACCACCTTTTTCAAGCATACGTTTAGCAATGGCAAAGTGTTTACCATCAATGCGATCTTGTTTAAGTTCAGGTCGATGAGTGTTCCATTCAAAGTGGGCTTCAACTTGATATTCCACTTCATGCAAAAAGGTATAAATGGCGAGAGTATTACCACCGCCCCAAACCAACGGTTTAGTACCTTTAGTTTGGGTACGAATAGGATTGATGATCCGTACTCGATCAATCACCCATATTAAGGTCGGCTTCCAGTAAATGGATTTTAAAATGCCTTTAAGTGCTTCATAGGTTGGAACATGGTAACTGCATTTTTCGCCACCAATTTTGGTCACGGGATCAGTAAACAGAGCATAACGCCCCCAGACTCGAAAACTGATGCTATTTTTAGGTGTTGAATTCACGTAGTGATCTCCGTTGTTAGCAGCTATAAAAGTGAGGTGTAGTTATTACCTCAGTACTCAGACCAAAGGCGTCGTCGTAATATTGTTCATAAAGACAATAAATACCTGATCCGGATTGAGTCTCATAAATAGCTTGAGTCTTAAGTAATTTTTCAAACACATTAGGGAAAACATTAACACTGTACTTTTGGGCTTGTTTTAAGGCTTGAAAGTATAATTCGGCATCAAAAACTTTATCTTTACTGCATAAGGCATTGATAATTTCTTTGGCAGTGAGTTGATCATTGTTTAAATCGTTAGTTGATTGATAATCAACAATAATCGCTTGGGTTGGTGCGTCTATCGCCTTGAAAATATTACCCGCTTCCATAAATGATTGTTCTAAACGAGGCAGCTTGCGTTGTTTGCCTCTGTCATCATTTAATGAGCAAGGGTGTGATTTATTATTTGATAATAATGCCAATAATGAGGTGGCATTTTTCTGGCTGTCTTTACATGGATAATCCATATCCTCACTACGCTCAAAGAAGTAGTAATAGAAATATCGAGCCATTGCCTTTGGATCAAGCAAATCATCAAAACCTTCGCTCATGATGCGTTCGGTAATCGTTTTGCCTTTATCGATATCAGTCAACATGTTGGTGTTTTCATTATCAGGGTTAACAACAAAAACGGTTGCGGTTGCTTGTTTGCCGTTACGATTACAACGACCCGCAGCTTGAGCGATAGAATCAAGCCCTGCTAAAAAGCGGATCACGCTGGCGAAATCAATATCGACACCTGCCTCAATTAGCTGGGTACTAAAGCACATCACCGGTTGAT
>CAMQXY010000157.1 GCA_947039005.1 uncultured Photobacterium sp. | reverse complement strand
TAAGCCTTTAAAGATAACCTGAGTCCAATCAATGCCCATGTCTGATGGTGGAATGCCAAGTAAAGCAATCTTACCGCCATGGTTCATGCTTGATAACATGCTGTTAAATGCCATTGGATTACCTGACATTTCTAAGCCGACATCAAAGCCTTCTTTCATGCCTAGCTCATCCATAACATCAGTTAGGTTTTCATTGGCAACGTTAACCGCACGAGTTACACCCATTTTACGCGCAAGATCGAGACGGTATTCGTTCACATCGGTGATCACAACATGGCGAGCACCAACATGTTTAGCTACTGCCGCTGCCATGATACCAATTGGACCTGCACCAGTGATCAATACATCTTCACCAACAAGATCAAATGACAGTGCTGTGTGTACGGCATTACCAAATGGGTCAAAAATCGAGGCTAAATCATCTGAAATATCATCTGGGATCTTAAACGCATTAAATGCAGGAATAACCAAATATTCAGCAAAAGCACCTTCACGGTTAACACCTACACCGATAGTATTACGGCATAAATGGGTACGACCGCCACGGCAGTTACGACAATGACCACAGGTAATATGACCTTCACCAGAAACACGATCACCAAGATTAAAGCCGCGTACTTCTTGACCAATGCCGACGACTTCGCCCACATATTCATGACCTACAACCATAGGTACAGGAATGGTTTTTTGTGACCATTCATCCCAGTTGTAGATATGTACGTCAGTACCACAGATAGCTGTTTTCTTAATACGAATAAGTAGATCATTATGCCCCATTTGCGGCTTATCTACTTCAGTCATCCAGATACCTTCTTCAGGCTTTAACTTAGCAAGAGCTTTGATTTTCATAACACTTAATTCCATAAAGCTAGAACGAACAATGAGTAACGTTCTATACAATGACCTCAGCTGATTGCTAAGGCCGTGCCGATGTTAACAACGAAAAACGAATTAAATAATTGCCATCTCTTTGCCGACTTCGATAAAGACATCAATCGCTTTATCAAGTTGCTCACGGGTATGTGCCGCAGACATTTGAGTACGAATACGTGCTTTACCGTTCGGTACTACTGGGAATGAGAAACCTACTACGTAAATACCTTTCACTAATGCGCGCTCTGCAAATTCTGCCGCAACTTTCGCATCACCCAACATAATTGGAATGATAGCGTGATCAGCACCTGCCATTGTAAAGCCAGCATCCGTCATACGAGTACGGAAATGGGCGGCGTTGATCCATAGATTGTCACGTAAATCACCGCTTTCAGCCAGTAGGTCAATAACGCGGTTTGATGCAGCAACAATCGCTGGTGCAACAGAGTTTGAGAATAAGTATGGGCGTGAACGCTGGCGTAACCAATCAATCACTTCTTTCTTACCAGACGTATAACCGCCTGATGCGCCACCCATTGCCTTACCTAGCGTACCGGTAATGATATCAATACGATCCATTACATTATGGTGTTCATGTGTGCCACGACCATTTGCACCCATAAAGCCCACTGCGTGTGAGTCATCAACCATCACAAGTGCGCCATATTTCTCAGCTAAATCACAAATAGCAGGCAAGTTAGCAACCACACCATCCATTGAGAACACACCGTCAGTCACGATCAATGTATTACGTGCACCCGCTTCTTTAGCTGCGATCAATTGTTGCTCAAGCTCTTCCATATTATTATTTGAGTAACGGAATCGCATTGCTTTACATAAACGCACACCATCAATAATTGATGCGTGGTTTAATGCATCAGAAATGATCGCATCTTCAGCACCTAGAATCGTTTCAAATAAACCGGTGTTAGCATCAAAACATGAGGTGTAAAGAATAGTGTCTTCCATTCCAAGGAAAGTAGATAACTTTTGCTCTAGTTCTTTGTGCGCATCTTGTGTTCCACAAATAAAACGTACTGATGCCATACCAAAGCCATGTTGATCCATGCCCGCTTTTGCTGCTGCAATCAGTTCAGGGTGGTTAGCTAAACCTAAGTAGTTATTTGCACAGAAGTTTAATACTTCTTCACCAGATTGAATCTTAACAGCTGCTTGTTGTGCAGACGTAATAATACGCTCAGATTTGTATAGTCCTTCAGCTTTAACATCTTCAATTTGCTGATTAATTTGCTTATAGAATGCAGAAGACATGTGTTCCTCACAGATTTATTGGATGGTTAATAAAGCTCAATCGCTAATAAAACCTAAAAGCTTCTCTTCTAGACCAATAGCACACTGAAACCACAGCATTAAATATCGATATCTAGGTAGATAGAATCCCTTTTACACCTTTTTTATTTGAAAATCGTTAACTATTTGGTGTTTTTTATCAACTCTTTGAACTGTAACTTGATTGGTTACTTTTCAGCATTCTAATTCAAACTTAACCACAGTATTATCCCATACCATGGAAAATGATTATTGACCCACAGGCACAAATGAATGGAAACTAATAAGCTCATCGCACTAATGCCAGATCTGGCGGTATTTATCGTAGTGGTTGATGAAGGTAGTTATACCGCAGCAGCTAAAAAGCTCAATGTCACCCCTTCTGCATTAAGCAAACAAATTTCACGCCTAGAAACGGCACTTTCCGTTAAATTATTAGAACGTACCACCCGTAAACTAATGATCAGTGAATCAGGTAAGCGTATTTACACCCAATGCACTACGATGTTTGATGCGGCTAAACAAGCGATTGAAATATCACATTCCGAGCCGATTGTGCCTGCGGGCATGATAACCGTTGCTGCCCCAAAAGCGTTTTTATCGATTGTATTACAACCTTTAGTGACACCATTTTTGACCCAATATCCTGATATTCAATTAAAACTTAAAGCTCGTGATGGTGAAATTGATATTCTAAAAGAAGGAATTGATGTGGTATTTAGGCTCACTGAAAAGCCTAGTGAAGATTTGGTATTAAAACAAATTGGTAAAGTTGACCTGATGTTATGTGCCAGCCCTGATTACCTTGCTCAACGTGGCACACCCACAACACCATTAGATCTGAAACATCACGATTGCTTATATTTAGGTGAAACCAGCACTGATAATATTTGGGAGTTTGAACAACAACAAATAAGACACAGGGTAACGGTAACAGGTCGCTATGCTGTGAATCACTCTCAAATGCGCTTAAATGGCGTAAAGGATAATCTAGGGATTGGCATTTTCCCTGATTTCGTGATCAAAGATGCCTTACAACAAGGCAGTGTTATCAGAGTATTACCAACATGGACAATTCGCGGAAATTATCACGGTGATATCGCGCTCCAATATGCTCCCACTAAATTTATGCCAGCACGACTACGAGCATTTATAGACTATATAGCAGCAAATTTTAACTCGTAAATCATTGATTAATTAAGAAAATGTGCGCTTTTGTCACTTTTGGTTTTTTTTTAACATCATTTTTGTCGTGATGTTAAAGTTATCATTTTAACGATACTGATAGACTTACTGAATGAAAGGTCATCACAAAATAAAGGGCAATCGGTCCTCTCAATGTATGCCTCCAATGATAAAAGGATAAGTGTTCATGCACTCAAAAATCATAGAAAATCATGATGAATTAATCCACTGGATGCGTTTAGTCGAGAATACATATGGTCGTTCGATTCTAACTGATACTGCAATTCATTTTGTTTCTGGTACTTATGATGACGGTACAACGGGGCATATGATTGAAATTTGTGATCTTGACGATGTAATCATCGCAAGCTCAGCAGTCAGTGATGAATTAGTTGAATTTGCTAATAAAATGAATAGCGTTGTACAACAGCAAGGATCTCAAAGCCTCGCCGCTTCACGTGCTGTTATGCATTGATCGCAATAAGATAAATATTCTATTTGCACTTTATTTCTCAGTCACTTCTGATTAAAGTGGCTGCATACCTTATACTTTAATCAGTATAATTAATTGATTTAGCGAGTGTGATAAGTCATTGCCGTTAAATAGAAATATAGTGGAAATCGCGATGGAAAAATATATTGGCTTAATGTCAGGAACAAGTATGGATGGCGTTGATGCTGTCCTTGTAGAAATTGACAACCATAATATTAATTTACTTGGCTCGCATCCTTTTGCTATGGGTAATAACCTTAAACAATCTTTATTAGATATTTGTTTAGGTCAACCCACTAATTTACAAACATTGGGCGAGCTAGACCACCGCTTAGGTCACCTTTTTGCTGATGCCGTATTAGCACTACTTGCAAACACAAATACTACCGCAGCAGAAATCACCGCTATTGGCAGCCACGGTCAAACGGTGTTTCACTCCCCCGATACTGAATATGCATTTACGATGCAAATTGGTGATGCCAATATTATTGCCGCTAAAACAGGCATTACTACCGTTGCTGATTTTCGCCGTAAAGACATGGCATTTGGTGGGCAAGGTGCGCCGCTTGTTCCCGCTTTCCATCAACAGCTTTTTAGTTCAATCCAATGTACCCGCGTTATTTTAAACATTGGTGGCATTGCTAACATTACGGTACTCGAACCCAATAAAGCAGTAACAGGGTTTGATACTGGTCCTGGCAATATGTTGATGGATGCATGGATCAACCTCCACCAGCAAAAAAGTTATGATGAAGATGGTAACTGGGCACGTTCAGGCAGTGTCAGTACCCCCTTGTTAGCGCGCTTATTATCAGAGTCTTATTTACAACAATCAGCCCCTAAAAGCACTGGTCGAGAGTTATTTAACCTCACATGGCTAGAGCAATATTTAGTGGAACCTGCGATTGTTGATCTGCAACTCTCTCCTTGTGATATTCAAGCAACACTCACTGAATATACCGCGCAAACTATTGCAAATGATGTCAAAAAAACAGGTTTAACCCCTGCTGTTACGCCAAATGAACTATTAGTCTGTGGTGGCGGCGCTCATAATCCTATTTTAATGCAGCGCCTTGCAGAGTTATTGCCAAGCTGGCAGGTTATGACAACCGCAGATCGTGGTGTGGACATTGATAATATGGAAGCAATGGCATTTGCATGGCTAGCCTATCGCACCATGCATCATCAATCAGGTAATTTACCCGAAGTCACTGGAGCCAGTCGCTTAGCGCAATTAGGGGCGATTTACCCCGCAGAAAAGTGAAGCAACCTAATCAATAAGCTTTAAGATACCCTGACTAAATGGGGCATACCTCAATGAAAAATAGTAGGTATCCCTATTATTCATTTGTCTCGTGATTATTTGATAGTTCATTTTATTTATACGATTAGCTGTAAATGGTTTAGCTGATGATTGCTTGAATATCTCTTTAATAATTCCACTATTTGATGGTAATAACGACAAATATTGTTGTCTGACTTTATTTGTTAATGCCTGCGTTCCACTACCATCTTGTACAATGACTTTTATACCTATTGCTGTTAACTGTTCAACCCATTCTACAACGGCATTAGCATCTATTGTGGCAGACAAATACAAACTAATCATAAGAGGCTTATCATATTTACTCACTTGTTTTGCTAATAATTGAGTAATTTGCTGTCGCTGTTGCTGCGTTGAATAATCGTAATCACTCAGTTCTAGCGGTAAATAAAAACCTTGAATTGATGCTGAATGTCGTTTTATCCAAGGTTTCCATTGAGTATATGTATATTCAATTTGAGAAAAATAATGATGCAAATAAGTAATTTGTTGTTGTAACGATTGCGTATGGATCTGTCTAAAATAATCAGGATCTGAATACAAACCAAACCATACTGTTCCTCCTTGAATGAACCATGATTCAAGCCGTTTTGCTAACCAGCCCTCGGTTCCACCAAAGGTTTCAGTTCCATATTGCGCCCATTGAATAATCAATGCGTTTATCCGCTGTTGCTGAATTTGAGCCAATACTGTTTGCCATTGGGACATCGTTACTGTTTGATCACGATTTAAAGGTTGATACATAAAACCAGTATCAACCTTTTGTTTATTTGCATAGCAACTTGTAAGTATCAATAATACAATGCATACCGTAATAAAAAGGCATTGTCTCCCTCTTTGGCTGTATTGCTTTGTTCTACATGTTGCCATTCGACCCCCAACTCAGATATCAAATTATAACCATCATACTCATCACTCATCCATTCACTTAACCACAGTAATCCTAACCCATAACGAACATTTTGATCGGTGGATCTGGTATTTGTTATCTCAGTTGAATAAGTATCTCTTTCATCTGCTGCATAGCTATATTGCAAAAATCCATAAGGCATCAAGCGCTGTTTATAATGATCTGCAAGCTTAAAAACTCGACCTAAGTCATAGCGACCAAATAATGATACATCATTAGTATTTTCAATATTTACAACGGCTTCAGTATACAATTGCTGAAACCACCACTGTTGTCGATCATATTTCCACGCTTTACTCCATGCATCATTAGCTAACAAATCGCCTCGTATTGTTAAAAATGGATTCACTTTGTAATCATCTTTTGATTTTTGAGCTTTCAAACCACCACGAATATATACTGTATAATCACTCAACGGTTGCCATTCAAGACCGATCTCATAAGCATCATTAAAGCCTTTACCATAATTTTGCTTAATCTCACCAACAGACACTGCATCAGAAAAATTAGTACTATACCCATAATTTATATATAGAGCAGATCTTGGTAATCTCCATTGAGTCTCATTAAAATAATACTTAGCTTCAAGCTGTTGGTAATAATCTCCTGTTTGACCTGCAATGAGCGATGAGCCACTACTCGCATTTTCGCCAACAAATCCAGCGATCGAAAATGCCCATCCTTGATATACATTACGATGTGAATCTTGAAGATAATG
>CAMQXY010000156.1 GCA_947039005.1 uncultured Photobacterium sp. | reverse complement strand
AATTTTGCGTTATTTGTTAACCTTTATTCTGTGACGGGGTTTAGATTAGTGGCCGCGCCATTTAATTTACCCTTGAGTTGGGCGTCATTAATTTTCCTTTGTTATTTAAGTGGCACAATAACATCACGTTTAAGCGGACGCTGGGCAAGTAAGTTTAGCCCACTATCAGGCATGATTTTGGGAGGGGTTCTGAGCTTAGTTGGTATGTGGTTAGGAGTTATTGAATCACGTGTTACTATTTTAATCAGCTTATTGTTATTGAGTTCAGGCGCATTTTTCACGCATTCATTAGCCTATGCTTGGGTGAGTCAACATGCCAAAGTGGCAAAAGCAACGGCAACTGCACTCTATTTGGTTCATTATTATGTTGGAGGCAGTTTAGGTGGTTTTTTGTTGATCTACTGTTGGTTGCATGGTGGTTGGGATACCGTTGTTGTAGGCGGTACCGCATTATATTTGATGATGTTTATATTGTGTGGACTTCTTATCAAAGCAACGAAGAGTCAGCCAGCTTTACAACTCAATTAAACCCATAATCGTTATTCAATAGTGTTGTTCCTTTTATTGTTGGAAGCCATTAAGTAACAACACTGTTAGATAGAGTTAAAAAATTAATTAATAGCGATAGTTAACGTGTAATGACTGCTTTCACCTCGACGAGCAAAAGCGCGATATTGACCTATACGTATACTGTATTTACCAGCGTAAGGTAAAATATATTCGCCGTTATGATTGATATCCGCAGAAAATGGACTTAAATCAGCAATATTTTCAAGTTTTGAGTTTAATAGAACCACCCATAATTTAGTACTTTTAGTGTCTAGCGTTACTTTTAAATGCTGACCTTTTTTTGCATAGAAAACGTAATTATTAACATCATAATTGGCTGCTGTTGCGACATATTCGCCACTACTGGTGCCTGTTTTAAAGTGAATCGTTTCATTGCTATCAGCGGCTATTGCCATAAAAGAACAACTGCTTAAAATTAGTGCGGCAAAAAGTAGCCCCAGTGATTTTAGATATAACATAATGCTACTACTTATATTTTTGATGAGCCAATCTCGCGCTAGTCACTGAGCGAGTTAAAGTACGCAGTATTTTAATTGGGGGAAATACTGCGTATATGATGAGTATTATCAAAAAAAGAAGATTGGTAAAGCTGTGTTTAGTCAGCTAGTGCCATTGCGAGTAAGCTAACAGGGTGGATCGTTGTTAAATCAGTATTTTCTTCAATTTGCCATTTACAGGTTTCACAATCTGTTATTGCGTAATCTGCTTTCGCATGGCGTATTTTTTGAAATAAGTCCTCGCCAATTTTCATTGATGTATCATAGTTTTCAGTTTTAAAACCATAAGTACCCGCTAAACCACAGCATTGACTATCTAATACTTCAAGTTCCAAACCAGGGATCATTTTGAGTAACTCAATGGTGTATAAGCTACCGCCAGTACGTTCAAGGTGGCATGGCGTGTGATAGACCACTTTTTTATTAACAGGTTTTAATTTTGGGGTATTACCATTCATAAACGCTTTAAGTAAAAAACGAGTAACATATTCAATCCGATCGGCAACGTTGGCATTATCAATTTTTAATACATGTGGATATTCTTCACGCAGGGTAAAGGCACAAGTAGAAGAGGTTGAAACAATGGTTGAATTATATTTTTCAATAACTGCTTCAAAACTTTGGGTGTTAAGTAATGCATTTTTCTTGGCTTTATCAAAGAAACCATTGGCAATTAACGGTACCCCACAGCATTTTTCTTTCTTGAGTAATTGAACACCAATATTCATTGCGTTCATCACTTTGATGAAATCTTGACCTAACAATGGATTATTATAGTTAACATAACAGCCATGGAAATAATGCACTTGTTGAGGATAGTGTGTTTGATCTAAACAGTGCTTTTTATACCACTGACGGAAGGTACCATGAGAATATTTAGGTAACGTTTTATGATCATGAACACCAATGGTTTTATGCATGATCTTTTTAACAGGTTTAAAGCCCGTAATGGCATTAACGATAGGCGCGAAAGGTGTCGCGACAGATCCCATTAAATCGGTATGGCTTAATACGAAATCTCGAATCGTTTTAATATTCAGATCATGTTTAGCATGTTTACTACGTGCAACGGCGATCATGTCACCGATTTTTACGCCAGAAGGGCAAGCAGTTTCACAACGTTTACAGTTAGTGCATAATTTAAGCATATCATCATAAAATTCAGCGCTTTTAATACGTAATCGTTCACCATCGGGACCGCATTGTTTAGGGCCGGGGTAATTAGGGTTTGCTTTAGCAACAGGGCAATAAACGGTACATACGGTGCATTTAATGCATTGGTCAAAACTGGTATCTTGCTTGAGCATTAGATATTGCCCTCTGCTAATGATGGAAAAATTGCGGTTGAATTGTGTTTATCGTGTAATGCGATCATCGATTGTGCAGCGTGAAAACCGGTGCTGATAGCAACGCCGCTGCCACTGCCTTCATAAATAGGGTTGTAATGGGCTAAAATAGCCCCCGCACAGTAGAGGTTAGTAATCACATTACCGTTAAGGCTGGGTTGTAATTGATGATTGGTTTCAACGCCCATTCCTAAAAACGGATGCGGTTGATCACTAAAAAATTGAGATTGATACCAATGCTGGTGGTTAGTTGACGTTAACGGTGCAATGTCTAATCCAAAAATCGCTTCTTCAATATGGTTTCGCTCAGCGTGTAAGCCTCGGCTAAAGAAACTGCCACTGGCTAATAAATAATGATTAGCGACTAACGGCATATCGCCGTGATGACGAGTAAAAATACGCTGTAATTGGTTATTCTCAAATTCACCATGAGTCACTTCATCACCCGCAAGAATCAGACCACCTAATGATTTGTAATAGCTTTTCATTGCATCTTCCAAACGAATACCAAGTAATGATGGCGGCATGGTTGGAATTTCACATACTGTGTAACCTGTTAACTGTTCAAGTTTTTTAATGACTTTAATCCCTGTACCATTACCAAATACGGCAGGAAGTACCACCAGATCCGCTTCACCAATGGTGTTTTTCATCGCTAAAGCAAAACGCTGGAGCGTATTTTCGTCAACTAAGATGCGGGAAATATCAATTGAGCGATATTCACACGGGTTACGTTGCATTAATTCAGCATCAGGCAATGCAATCGTGGCAGTAGTAATGTCCACATTGGCGAAGTGGGGTAACAAACGTAAATTATCAGCGGCTAATTGGGGTTGAAAATCACGGAAGCCATCGATAGTCACTAATGCTATGCGGCGTAATGCTTGGGCAGGATCAAACATCGGAAAAGGGTGTACTGTTGCTTGGGATAACCACGTAGCCTTAAATGTTCCCATTGGCGTAATGCGTAAATGGTTACAATCATCAGCTTGGTGGTGCAGTTCAATGCCAATATTTGCCATTATTTGCTGATACCAATCAATGGCTTGGCGAGTAATGTCAGCACCTAGTTTACTGTAAGGGTGTTGTGGCGATTGATGGGCTAAGGTTTTAAATTCATCAAAAGGATAATGGGTTGTAGTACCATTCGGTAAACGGCTTAACACATCAATTGAACCAGAAGAAAAATGGAGTGCACTTTGACCTGCGGCAATAACGGCGGTTTTGAGCCCAGCTTGAGCACAACGAATAGCGCAGGTTAAGCCAGCAACACCACCACCAATAATTATATTATCAAATTTCATTATTTTTCCTCGCAGCTTGGATTGATAGTGTTGGTAGATGTAGATGCTGGTGGAATATCACTCACACCAAATAGACCTTCATAGATCCAATAAGAAAATTCAGCTTCGCGTAAAGCATCGCCCCAAAATACCGGTTTAATGCCTTTCCAACGTTCTTCAAGAAAATCACTGAGAATATGACTGGCATGGTTACCATCAGTATTGCCATATTCAGCAAATAAACCTGCGGCACGATAAGAACATAATTCACCTTGGCAAGGTCCCATGCCGACACGGGTACGGCGACGTAAATCAACCAGATTATGGACATCGAGTTGTTTGATCGCATATTCAACTTCGCCACAGGTCACCATTTCACATTCACAAATAATGGCTTGGCTTTTTTTATTGTCAGTTAAGAATTGTTGCGCGCGTTCACCATGGCGATAATAAGCCGATTGATAGACAGGTTTAGCTAAACTGGCGGTGTGTTTAATGGCTTTAGGTTGCTCAGAACCCGGTAATGGCTGTTGATGGGTAACACAAGGGGTGGTGTTACCGAGTTTTTTCGCTACAAGATCGGTGGTCCATTCAGCCATCATGCGATAGGTCATTAACTTACCGCCCGTGATAGTAATAAAGCCGTCCATGCTATCGCGTTCAGCGTGATCTAATAACACGATCCCGCGGCTAATATTACGACCACTGGTATCACCATCGACAGCAACTAATGGTCGAACCCCTGCATAAGCCCGTAATACGCGGGTATTAGCCATGATAGGAGCAAGTTTTGCACCTTCTTTTAATAAAATATCAATTTCTCTGCTAGTCACATGGAGATCGTCAATATCTTTATAATCAATACGTTCAGATGTTGTACCAATTAGCGAAATGGTATCACCAGGCACTAAAATATCCGCATCAGAAGGCTTACGACAACGGTTGATGACTAAGTTATTAATTCGATAATCTAAGATCAACAATGATCCTTTGGCAGGAAACATAGTGATATTAAGATCGCCATACTGACAGATTTGTTGTCCCCAGATCCCTGCGGCATTAATGACTTGTTGGGCTCTAATTTCAAAGTGAGTATTGGTTTTTAAGTTTAAACACTTAACTCCTTTGACTGTGCCATTTTGTTGAATAAGGGCGGTGACAAAAGTGTGATTAAAAAGTTGTGCACCGTGTTCTATAGCATCAAGTGCATTAGAAGAAGCTAAACGAAAGGGATCTATTGTACCGTCAGGCACTTTTACCGCACCTATTAGATAGGGGTTACAGTTTGGCTCTAATCGTAATGCTTGTTGTGGGGTTAATTGCTCAACGTCAATATCTGCATTTTGACAGGCACTGATGAATTGTTGTTGAAATTGAAGATCATCATCAGGCAAAGAAATAAATAGCCCTTGTGTATCTTCAACACAGTGGCGCGCTATATTTTTTAGAATACGGTTTTCAATGATGCACTCTTTGGCTGATTCTGGATCAGTCACCGCATAGCGTGCTCCTGAATGAAGTAAGCCATGGTTACGACCGGTTGTACCAGAAGCTAAATCGTCTTTTTCAATTAAGATACATTTGATGCCACGCAGGGCGCAGTCACGCATAATTCCTGTACCTGTTGCGCCACCACCGATGATCACAACCTCTGTTTCTAACCAAGTCGTCATGTTCGTTTCGCTTATCGTTATTGAATATATTATTAGCGTTGGTAACGCCACTATTTTAATAGGGTTAATATGCCACTAAATTACATAACGTTTGGTGAGCAGACGCACACAAATGAGCGAACGAGCATTTTATGTGTTCCTTTTTGTTCGTTGAAGTGTCGTTTGGATAATATAAAGCCGATGGCGATCAATGGATTGTAGGTAATTCTTAAAAGAAGGCTCTCATTCGCATCTTGCTGTGACTTGAGTATAATTGTGCTCCTTTTATTTTTAATTGATGCTTATTATGATCGGCTATCTCGCATTTTTAATTCCGGCACTGCTTGGCGCACAATGTATTCTTACTGTAGTACTTACCAAAGGGGAGATTTGCCCTGGTCAACGAGGTCGAGTACATAAAATGTTGCCAGTATTGCTTATTGGATGGCTACTCGCTGCAATTAGCCAAACTTGGGCAATTCTTCCTTTATTGAGTTTGTTATTCTTTACTGTAAAAGTGAAAACCAGTAAAACGCGAGATTCAGGACCATTAAAGGTGCTTTATGGATCGAATCTATTGGGGTTTATTAGTTGGATCATGTTATTGCCAATGATGGATATGCCTGAAGTGTTGCTAAGTTTAGTGGCGATGGCACTTTATGGTAGTTTACTTGCGCATGTTTTATTAACCTTTTCACGTACACGCTTACAGGCCTTTCATCGTATTTTGCCGTTTGTTGGTTTTATCAGTGCGATAGTGTCGGTATTACTCTTAGTCTGGAAAATTATCTTCATGGGTGAGGCAGCAACAGCCCCTTATACGGTTGAAGTTGTGATTTCATTATTGTGTTTGGTCGCCGCATTATTGGTGTGGGCGGGGCATATTTTATTGCATAAGACTGTTAATAAATGGCAGTTATTAGCGGCAGCTGGGTTACTTACATTTTCTGCGGTAATGCAATTAACGTTATTTTAAGTAATTAGTTCACCTATTAGTTAGCCTTTATCTTGGTCGAGATAAGGGCTTTTTTTTATCTGCTTTTTATGAAAAGGAGAAACAGTAATAAGTCGTCTATGCTTAATAAATTAGATGCAGTATTGGTTGTGATAGTTAAGTAGCAAGGGGGAGAATAATGGAAATTAATAATTTACTTGGAATGGATACCCATATTGTGATTGGTATCGTTAATGAGCGTTTACGATTAGAGTGTCATTCAATGGCTGAATTAACGTCTCGTTATGAATTAAGTGAAACTGAACTCACCGAAAAAATGGCGCAGCAAGGCTATTATTACGATCCGCTAAATAATCAATTTAAGTGATAAATATAAAGACATATAAAATAACTTACTAATTAGGTTGGTTATTTTATATGTGCGTAAATATGCATTTAAGCGAAGACTGGATTATATTATTTGTTTATAAAATATACATGTTGTTATTCAATTAATATCTATAATTCCGAAAGGTAATCAAAAAATATAGATTATTGTTTATATTACT
>CAMQXY010000155.1 GCA_947039005.1 uncultured Photobacterium sp. | reverse complement strand
GCAAAGGAATAATAATATGACCATCGAAAAAGCAATTCTAGCGGGTGGGTGTTTTTGGGGCATGCAAGATCTTATTCGCCGTCAACAAGGTGTGATCGCAACACGGGTTGGTTATACGGGTGGCGATGTTGAAAATGCGACCTATCGTAATCATGGCAGCCATGCTGAAGCGATTGAAATCACCTTTGATAATACGCAAACCAGCTTTACAAAAATCCTTGCTTACTTCTTTCAAATACATAATCCATCGACACCGAATCGCCAAGGTAATGACATTGGTTCATCGTATCGTTCTGCTATTTTTTATACCTCCAATGAGCAAAAACAACAGGCTGAAAGTTTGATTCAACGAATGGATGCTTCTGGTGTTTGGCCGGGACCAATCGTGACAGAATTAGTGCCTGCGGGTGATTTTTGGCAAGCAGAATCTGAACATCAAGATTATTTATTGCATCAACCTAATGGTTATACCTGTCATTTCCCTCGTCCAGATTGGGTGTTACCTGAGTAATCGTAACAAGAAATAAGTGTCATTATCTATTTGAAATAATGACGCTTATTTTGAGTGATTTATCAAAATTGAGTAATAGAACACATACAAAAACAGAGAAATACACTTTAATGGTGGCTTTATTTTACTCTGGAATTTGATGTGAACGAAAAAGATAAAATGTTAGCGGGGCTGACCTATAATGCGGGTGATGAACAATTATCGATAGATCGCATGCATGCAAAATCCGTTTGTCATCGCTTTAATATGGCAGATCCAACCCAACTTCATGCACAAATGGCATTACTTAAATCGTTGCTTATTATTAAAGATAGGGCACACATTGAGCCTAACTTCTTCTGTGATTATGGCTATAACATCGAAGTTGGTAGTGATTTTTATTCCAATCATAACTTAACCATTCTTGATGTTTGTAAAGTTGTGATTGGTGATAATGTATTGATTGGTCCAAATGTGATGATTTCAACGGCGACTCATCCTTTAGATCCTATCGAACGCCAACATACGGAATATGGCGCGAATATTACCATTGGAAATAATGTTTGGATTGGTGGTAATGTCTCAATATTACCCGGTGTCACAATCGGTGATAATTGTGTGATAGGGGCGGGTAGTGTTGTGACGCGTAATATTGCTATCAATAGTGTCGCTGTTGGTAATCCTTGCCGAGTAATGAAAACACTTAATATTGAAAAAACACCCGTGAAAGCGATTACGTAACGGTATTTACATCGGTTACTTAGCGATTTTGACACAAATGTGTATGTGCAGAGATAACGAGTATAAAGATATTGTGTTTGTACTCACTCAAAATAACACAACTCTTGAGCGTTAGCCTGAGATTGTCTACAATAGCGCACTTTTGATTTTCAACAGGCATCAACATGAACGATACTACATCACGCCCGACTTTACCTGATCACCTTTCTGGTAATCCTCGTAGCCCACATTACCTAGAAGCTGCTTTTGAATATGAAATTGGTATTCTACTAAATGGTAAAGAGCGTTTTGATGTTGAAGAATACTGCATCAGCGAAGGTTGGGTAAAAGTACCGTCACCTAAAGCACTCGATCGCCGCGGCAATCCAATGCTTATTACTCTAAAAGGCACTGTTGAAGCTTTTTATAAGTAAGATGCGTCACTGAGTTAATGGTTTTCCGTTAACTGCATGACTATCATTGTTTACCGTTTAGGTAGCAATAGATATGATGATCTTAGGGTCTAATAATGATTAGACCCTATTTGATTAACCACTAAGCCGCTATATTCCTGTTTTATTTTAAATTTCTCCATTATTAAATAGATATTTTTTTGCTGACTTATTGTGATTAGCTTGATGCTTATTTTTCATATTTACTTATAGGGTAATAAGTGAAATAGTAATAATGTATTCAAATATTCGCTAAAATGGAGTTAAGCATGAATATATATAATATACTTGATACGTTATCGATTAATTATAAAAAGTATGATCATCCTGCAATATTTAATTGTGAACAAGCCCACTTATTAGGATTAGATTGCAATGGTGCTACAACTAAAAATTTATTTATTAAAGATAGAAAAGGGAAACGGCATTTTTTAATTATTATGATGGACGATAAAATAATTGATTTTAAACGATTAAGCCAAATGTTGAACGTTTCAAGTTTAAGTTTTGCATCCAGTAGCCGCTTAGAGAAATATTTAGGTACTAGCGCTGGCTCTGTTTCTATTTTAGATATTCTTAAAGATACACAAGATGCAGTTGAATTAATCATTGATAAAAGTATATTTAATTATTCCTCTATACAGTGCCATCCATTCACTAATACTGCAACGCTAGAAATTCCGATGACAGGAATACAACAACTTTTAGAACATTATCAACGTCAATACACTGAAATAGAATTATAAAATGAAAGATAGATATCCTATGCTGAACTAAGCTGTTATCGCATTAATAAGGGATGATTCGATGAATATTTTTATTTTAGATCAGGATATTGAACGGGGCGACAAAGTGGTCTTTGCTAAATGGACTAAACGTGTGCCACCTTCTTGGTTTTTAGTGACTTAATGCGTAATTTAAGTATTATCGCAGTGGTAAGTAACATAATATCATTTTGTACTATTTTGATTTTATTCAAAACCTAGCAAGGGCTAAACATGAATGTAGATAAAGCTAAAAAACGTATCGCAAAACAAGTTAAAAAAGGCTTTAAAGGTTACCCTCAGCTTTCTTTAGCCTATTTTGGTAAAACATCGGATATTGCAACTGAAGTTGTTGTTACGTTTACGCTTGCAGAAGGCGCAGAGCCTCAAGAACAAAAATTCGTCAGTGAAAATGATGTACGTGAAGATGAAACCATTCAATCTGTTTTAGTTAAAATTATTGATCGTGCAGGTGCAAATAGTGTGCTTGAAACGGAAGGTGTTAGCATTATCTAATCTTCAATTTACACTCTCGTTATGCAAGTTTCCCTGAGGGCATAGTCGATAGAACTGACATTATATTAATCCAGATTAAAGATTTTTAGATGTAGTGACGGTATTATTCATTATAACTTAGCGTTTATGATAAAAATGCACATAAAAAGAACAGTACGACAAAACTGTTCTTTTTGGTTTTTATCGTGCTGATGAATAAGACTAAACGATATTTGAGAGGACATGATTTGAGTACTTTGTTTACAGAAGCCCGTATTGGCAACATGGCATTAAAAAACCGCTTTGTCCGTAGTGCAACGTGGGAAAATATGGCAACAGAAGATGGCCATATGACCGATAAGCTTTATGCTATTTATGAAGAGCTTGCGCAAGGGGAAGTGGGGCTGATCGTAACGGGTTATGCAAATATTGTCGAAGAAGAAAAACCCAATGCTGGCATGATGGGTATGTATAACGATTCTTTCATCGAAGAATATCAAAAATTAACCGATCTTGTTCATCAATATGATTCTAAAATCGTGATGCAACTTGCTTATGGTGGTACTAAAACCACTTATAACCTTGGTGAGCGAGTGATCTTTGCGCCAAGTGCAGTCTGTGAAAAAGGCACTCAAACATTGGGTCAGGCGATGACTCAAGCTGATATCGATTATATTGTTGAAGCCTTTGCATTAGCCACTAAACGCGCCCAAGATGCGGGTTTTGATGGTGTTGAAATTCATGCGGCACATACGTATTTAATTAACCAATTTTTAAGCCCATATTATAATCAGCGTGACGATCAATATGGCGGTAGCCTTGATAACCGCATGCGCTTCTTATTAGAAATTTACGCTAACATTAGAACCTTAGTCGGTGATGATTTCCCAATTTTGGTTAAATTAACTGCGTCTGAGTTTTTTGAGGGTGGATTAACCTTTGCTGAAACACGCCTTATTTGTAAAAAACTAGAAGCTGTTGGTGTTGATGCGATTATCATTTCAGGTAACGTACACGGTAAAGCTGACACTATGGTTGGCGAATCTTATGATGGCTATACGATTGAACCAGAAGGTTATTTTCATCAGTACGGTGATGTGATCAGTCAAGATGTAAAAGTGCCGATTATTACTGTTGGCGGCTTGAGTGAGTTTGATGCGATTGAAGCGATGGCGAATAATACCAGTATTGAATTTTTCGCATTATCACGCCCATTATTGTCTGAGCCAAAGTTAATTAAGCGTTGGTTCGAGGGTTATAAAGCAGATGTTGAGTGTGAACGCTGTTCAAAGTGCCGTACTCGTCGTGGTAATTTCTGCGTAGTCAATAAAACCCGTAAAGCGGAATTAGCACGCTTATAATCTGGGTTATTATTCATTCCTTAAAAAAGAGTTAGCCGATTGTGCTAGCTCTTTTTTTTGAAATAAAATTTTCATTTGTGACTTTTAGCTTAATAATGATCAGAGGTATCACCTTTGCATCATGATGAGTATTAACTTATAGTATGGCATATTGTTATTTTGGTAACATATGGATAACAGTCGATTATAGGTAATGTATTTATCGTTCAATGGATGAGAAGGTGAAAGGAATGCAACAAAAGATCTGGTTATTGATATTAGTCATTATCACTACGGTAGGTTGTGCTAATAACCATAAGATACTAAAGCCCAAAACATTTGAAACCTTTGAAGATTTTCGCCCCGGTCCAAAGAATGGGGTCGATTTAGTATGGGCTAAACGGGGCATATTTAATGAGCGTTCATTGCAACGTAAAATGGCTCAGTACGACAGTATTATTTACGACCAAGTTTATATCGTGCTTGATAAAGAAAAGAGTGATCATTTGTCTGATGATGAAATTATCGAGATAAAAGATTATTTTATTCACCAATTAAAATCATTAAATACAGTGTTAAAAGTGGTAGAAAAACCACAGTCAAAAACATTACGTGTCACCATTGCGATTACTAATGTTCAAACCCCAAACCCTATTTTAGCGATTACAAGTAGTGTATTACCCGTCGGGTTAGGCATATCGACAATATCAAAAGTATTAACAGGGGAGCATACCAATGTTGGTTCTGCTTCTATGGAAATATTGATCAGTGATGCGACAACAGGAGAGCCTATTATTGCGGCTATTGATCGCAAATCGGGCAATAAAGATTTTAGTACGATGATTGATTCATCTGATGATATTAAAGATGCGATTAATTGGTGGGTGAATCGATTATCACTGACATTAGCACAATATAAACAGCAGTAAAAAAAGCGGCTATTAAGCGATAATCATAATCGCATCATAATAGCCGCGTTTGTTGATTTACTTATTCAGTAGGATACCAATAACCAAGATTAACTAACTGAGTTAACAGGTTTAAAAATGCAGGGTGATTAAGTTGTTCACCCAGTTGAGCATGGGTTATTTGTTCTTCATCACACAATAATTTAGCGGCATCCGCACATTCTGGCGGTAATTGATATTGCTCGCCATTAATATAGACAAGGTGTGCTTGATCAGGATGGTAAAACGCACGTAAACCGCCGATACGTTTAAAGGCTTCACCATCTTCTAAGAACTGATAAGTCTCATTGTTCTGCCATGGCGGCTCAGAAGCCATTACATCTAATTCATGGCGATTCTGCGTTAAATGCTCGCCCATCCATTGCTTTAATCGTTGTGGATCATCAAGCAAGCTGCGCATCATATTTTCAAGATCTTTAGCTTCTTCTGCCAAGATAGCACCGTTATTCGCACGGGCTGGCAGTGCTGGATTATGATAGTGCACATCACCAATATCATTCGCAATCACAAAATCGGCAAAGCTACTTAATAATTCTTGTTTTTTAGGTGAACGGAAACCCACAGAGAAACTCATAGAGGTTTCAATAGCATAACCATCATGTGGGAAACCTGGCGGAATATACAAAATATCCCCCGGCTCTAAGATATCGTCAATAATAGGATCAAAGCCTTTTATTTGACGTAATGCTGGATGACGACATTCTTCTTCGTAATCATCTTTTTTAGGGCCGACACGCCAATGACGTTTGCCTGAACCTTGAGTTATGAACACATCATACTGATCGATATGAGGACCAACACCGCCACCTGGGGTTGAGTAGCTGATCATTAAATCATCCAGTAACCAACCGGGTAATTGACGAAATGGTGTGATTAATTGTGCAGCACCTTCATGCCAATGGTTAGCAGCTTGAACAATGAAAGACCAATTATCTTCTGGGGTATCATCAAAAGTCAGTGGACCATGACGTACATCCCAAGTATCGGCTAATTTAGCGATATAGCGCGAATCAACCTCTTCTTCCATTGCTAGCCCTGCTAGTTCATCAGGCGAAATGGGATCGACAAAATTTTTAAAACCACCTTTAATGATGGTTGGTTTCTTTTGCCAAAACTCGGCAAGAAATTCTTCAAATGAAAACGTCAGTTGGTACATATCACGCTATTTATTGTTGAGCTGGACGGCGATTATAACGTAAACCGTTTTTAGGGATAGTATTTGTTTTTGTGAACGGACAAGTTGGTATTGAACATTCTGCTTGCGCAATCTCGCCCTTTTAAGGGCGAGTCAAGCAAGAAGTAACTAGCCTTTTTTGTGACTTAAAGCGCGTGATGTTTTAATAGCTCTTTCACTTGGTGGTGTGCTTTGGTTTTCGATGTACTGCTTAACCACATCCAAACTCGCACCACCACATGACACGACACAATAGCTAGGCGACCAAAAGTGATTACCCCAAAGCATTGTCTTTATGCGTTCCCAATACTCGCGCTTTAGCATATATGACGATTTTCCTTTCAGCTTACTAACCAAGTTCGATACAGCTACTTTCGGGTGAATAGACACCATCAAGTGAACGTGATCATGCTCACCACCGAACTCCAATAATTCGCAATCCATCTGCTTGCATGTTTCTTCCATTATCTCTTTGGTTCGGCTTTTCTTCAAGGCTCAAGCAAAGAGTTTCTGGAAGAACACGTCATTGGTGTA
>CAMQXY010000154.1 GCA_947039005.1 uncultured Photobacterium sp. | reverse complement strand
TTTGATGATCACCTTGCCGCGAATAACGCGTTCAATGTTTCAGTAACCATGCATGAAGGTGTTCACTCAGAGACAACCTTACATACAATCGCTGATTCTGTCGCATTACCAGAAAGCAGTGATGCAGCCCCATTTGTCGCTGCTGATAACATGAACCATCACGGTTGGATTTTTGAAAACTACAGCAGTGAAAAAGGCTTACTTGCAGATATTAATCTAACAAGTGCCAACACTATTGAACGTGCAGAAATCACTATTACACCTGATGGCAATCATGATGGTAAAAATGGTTTTGATATTAATCACGACCATTTAACACTAAATGATGCCTTTGCTGATAAGTTTACCTTAACCAATAGTAATTATGGTTCAGGCGAACAAACAACAGGTCATTGGACATTAGCAGCAAACGGTAATGCAACTGCTGAAGATTTTGAAGCAGCACTGCGTGGTCTACATTACCAAAATACAGCCGAGCATTTCGATGGCTTAAATGGCGCTAAAACATTTGGTCTTAATGTATTCGATCATAACAATGGCAGTAACCGTATCTCCATTGGTTTGAATCTACAAAATACAGCAATGAATCACGACAACTTCCGTGACGGTCAATACACCGATGATAAGCTTGATGGTAGCCGTAACAATGATATTGTTATTGGTGATACTAAAGGCATGCAGATCATTGCTGGTGAAAACTACAATATTGCCTTTATTTTAGATTCATCAAAAAGCATGTACACCGATTATGGCGTATTACATTCAAATGCATACCACAACTCATTAGTTCAAATTGATAAAGTACTAATGACGTTGCAAGAAAATTCTGCAACCGATACATCTACCGCTATTCACCATGGTCATATTAATGTTTCTCTTATCGAAATGAATGGTCATGCGATCACCCACGATATTGATTTAGCTAAATATCATCAAGGTGATCTTATTGCTGATTATTCAAAAGGATTTGGCGATAAAATCAGTGATATTTTCCATGGTACAAACTACGAAGATGCCTTTATTAAAGCAACTGAATGGTTTAATTCATCAAATGTTACTGAAAATAATGGTAATAACGCGACTTACTTCTTTACAGATGGTAAAGCGAATTCAGATAACAGCTCTAATATTTTCACTTCACAAGCAACGATTGATCATCACTCATCGGACGCATTTAAGGCATTAACGACAGTTTCTCATTCAGTTGAAGCGATTGGTATTAATTCAGAAATTAATGCTGAAACACTAAGCCATTATGATACTGATGGTCAGGTTCATGCCAATATTAATGCACAAGACATTGCCAATATTATTCTAGGCCATGAAGAAACCATCATCAAAGAAGGTCATGACAACATTCATGGTCATGGCGGCGATGACATTCTATTCGGTGATATTATCAAATTCGATAATATCGAAACACAAGGCTATGGTGCTTTAAAAGAGTACGTTGCAGAGCAAACTCATCACCATGCTGAGAATATCAATTCTGCTGATGTATCTGACTATATTCATAGCCATATTAATACCTTTGATTTATCGCATGACAATGACATGTCTGATACGTTATCGGGTAACAGTGGCAATGACTTATTATTTGGACAAGGCGGTAACGATCAACTAAATGGTAATTTTGGTGATGATACCTTGCTTGGTGGCGCAGGTAATGATCATCTTATTGGTGGTTTAGGTAATGATACGTTAACGGGTGGTACTGGTGCAGATACCTTCAGTTGGGGTAATCAAAGCTTATATAATGAAACTGATATTATTACTGATTTTAATGTCAATGAAGATAAGCTAGATCTTAGTGATCTCATTGATAATACTAAATCAATTAATGACTTATTATCTATTTCAGAACAAGATAATAATACCTACATTAATATTAAAACCGATAGCCAAGTTGATGCTCATAATGGCGAACTCACTATCGTCCTCCAAAATACCAGTAATCATGATTTCATCGAGCATGCGGGTATTATTACTAATAATTTATTAAGTAATACTAGCGCTCAATTATTAGTGGCATCTGAATCTAATCATGCATTTATTGCAACGGATTCATTACCTATTGATACATATCATCATACTGATTTAAATTACTAATATTTAGTTTTTAAACATCTCAAAATGGGAATAGAGAACGCTCTATTCCCATTTGTTTTTCCTATTTATCAAACAAGAGAAATACCCGTGGTATCAACTACCGAAAATAAACAAGACCAATGGCGAATATCGCCATCATTATCAGTCACTGAAGATCCATTATTAGACTCACTGGTATTATTATCTGAATACTATGGCAATCCTTGTTCAAGTGAGGCATTAATCGCTGGCCTACCTTTGTCTAATGCTTGGCTAACACCTGAATTATTTCCACAAACCGCCGCTCGAGCTGGATTAAAAGCAAAATTAATCCGTAAATCGATAACAAATATATCCTCTATCTTATTTCCTTGTGTTTTATTACTAGAAGATAAAAGTGCTTGTATTTTAATGTCTATTAATGACGACAAGACCAAAGCGACTATATTACTACCTGAAAATGGCGGTGAGACAGAAGTCGATATTGAGGAGTTAATTAAAATATACACCGGATATACTTTTTTAATAAAAAAACAAATACATATAAATAAAAAAATCGATACACATTTACATGTTAGCGAAGGTCATTGGCTGTGGGTCATGATCAAAGAAGCTAGCCCAATATATCGTGATGCACTATTGGCTTCGGTGTTAATTAACCTTTTTGTGCTTATTTCACCGCTATTTATGATGAATATTTACGATAAAATCTTACCCAATCTTGCATTTGAATCATTATGGGTTTTATCTACTGGTGCAATCGTTGCATTTACCTTTGATTTTATTATTCGTCACATGCGAAGCTATTTAATTGATATTGCAGGGAAAAGAATAGATATTATTGTATCATCTCGCTTATTCGCTAAAGCAATGAACATGCCCCTTGAAAAAAAAGCCCCCTCTGTTGGTGGCATGGCGAAACAATTAAGTGAATTTGATAGCGTACGCGATATGCTGACATCAGCAACTATTACAACATTAGTTGATTTACCTTTTGCACTATTATTTTTATTCATTATTTATTTTGTTGCCGGTAACCTTGCTGTGATCCCTTTAATTTCGGGCATACTCATTCTTAGTTATACCGCCTTAATACAGCCAAAATTAAAGAAAGCCGTAGAAGAATCAAACAAGTTCTCAAGTTTAAAAAATGCTCACCTTATCGAAAGTCTCAGTGCTATTGAGTCAATAAAATCGAATGTGGCTGAAGGGATCATGCAACAAACATGGCAGCAAATGATCTCTCATACGGCAAATTGGCAATTAAAAATCAAAGAAATTTCTAATTCCGTATCCTATTTGGCAACCTATATCACTCAATTAACATCCATTGTTGTTGTTATTTTAGGTGTTTATCAAGTTTCAGAAAATCATATTTCTATGGGTGGCATTATCGCCGCCGTAATGTTGTCGGGACGAGTTGTTTCACCAATGGCTCAACTTGCGAGTCTATTAACCAAAGGTAATCAAACCGCAACCGCATTACGTCAACTCGATATGATAATGAATGAAGAGGATGAATATAGCGATAAAGGTCATCTTATCAATCGCCAGCGCTTACATGGAAAGATAACCACCGATCATATTGAATTTAGCTATCCGCAAAGTGAAGAAAAAATTCTCAATGCTTCATCTTTTACGATTAATCCAGGCGAACATGTTGCCATACTTGGTAAAAATGGTTCTGGCAAAAGTTCATTAGCAAAAATATTAGCCGGATTATACCAACCAACACAGGGTCATTTACTTTTTGATGGCGTAAATAGTGCTCAGATCCATCCAGCAGATCTCAGACGTAATATTGGCTATATGCCACAGGATATAACCCTTATTCATGGCACCATCCGTGACAATATCATGTTTGGTAATCGACAAGTGACAGAGCATCAATTACTGCGGGCCATTAACCTCTCAGGTGTCGCACAATTAATTAATAATAATAATGAAGGTCTTGATAAACAAGTCGGTGAAGGCGGTTCTGCATTATCAAGAGGTCAACGTCAAGCTGTTGTTTTAGCAAGAGCTATTTTAAATGATCCGCCTATTTTATTAATGGATGAACCAACAGCAAGTATGGATGCTGCGGCAGAAAAGCAATTTATCCATAATATGACCAATGCTTGTAAACAACATACGCTAATTCTAATCACCCATAAAATGTCACTACTATCACTCGTTGATCGGATCATCATATTAGATAAAGGACATATCATAGCGAATGGTCCTCGTGATTTAGTTTTAAAACAACTCAATCAAGGAATAACATCAGGAGCGACACACAATGAAAAATAAATTAACGCCAAACGAATTAGATATGGCAGATGATTTATATGTCGCTATTTTAAATGAAGCACCTCACCTACATCGTATGGTGATCCGTACCTTATTTCTCATGTTATTAGCATTTATTGTTTGGGCTTACTTTGCCACGGTGGATCAAGTGACCAGGGGCAGTGGTAAAGTTATTCCATCCTCACAAGTGCAAATTATTCAAAGTTTAGATGGTGGTATCTTACAAGCGATGTATGTAAAAGAAGGCATGCACGTTTTAAAAGGACAACCGTTAATCCGGATTGATGCAACACGTTTTCGCTCTGATCTCGCACAACAAGAAGAAGAAATTGATAGCTTACAAGCCAATATAGCCCGTTTACAGCACGAACTAGGTAGCATTGTTATTAATGATAATACCGATAAATGGCAACAAAATATTCAGATAAAAACATCACCGTTACTCTTTTCTCTCGATTTAGAAAAGAATGAAAAACAACTCGTTGAACAACAACGCCAAGAATATCAAAGCCGTATTGATGAACTTAATAATCAATTAGACATACTTGCCCGTCAAATAACGCAAAAAGAACAAGAAAGTAAAAGTTTACAGCTACAATTACAAACATTAAAAAACAGTTTAATTTACATAAAAAAAGAATTAAACATGACAATACCGATGGCTGAAAAAGGCATTGTTTCTGAAGTCGATATGCTACAACTAAGACGTAAAGTTAATGAAATGAAAGGGGAACGCTCTAAATTATATAGCCAAATTACAACATCAAAATCAGCCATTGATGAGGCAATTTTAAAACGCCAAGAAGCAATTCTAAATTATAAAAAAGATGTAAGAGAAAAGATCAATACTCTCAGCGCCCGCTTATCTCGATTATCTGAGGCACAAGTTGGTGCAAAAGATAAAGTAAACAAAGCTGTCATTACATCACCAGTAAACGGCACTATAAAATCAATCAATATAAATACGCTTGGTGGTGTTATTAAACCCGGTGTCGATATATTAGAAATTGTACCTACTGAAGATCAACTACTGATTGAAGCGAAAATAGCACCTAAAGATATTGCCTTTATTCACCCAGGCTTATCTGCTGTCGTAAAAGTAACCGCATATAACTTCACCCGTTATGGTGGTTTAAAAGGTACGGTAGAAAATATTAGTGCTGATACATCTCAAGATAATAAAGGTAATAGTTTTTATATTATTAAAATAAGAACAAAACATTCAAACCTCATCAAGGTTGATGGTACTCGAATGCCTATTATTCCAGGAATGTTAACATCCGTTGATATCATCACGGGTAAACGCAGTATTTTAGATTATATCTTAAATCCAATATTACGTGCTAAAGACATGGCATTCCAAGAACGCTAATCAATAGAGAACCAAATGAAATTTAAACTCATTACCTTAACACTAATATACATAATGATGCCTCGTGCAGCATATTCCAATACATTAGATGAAACAGTAATTAATACTCTACCTACAAATCCAAAAGTATTACAAAAAATTAATCAGTATAACGAAAGTATTGAAATTCATAATCAAGAGAAGGCTGATTATCTTCCGACTATTGATGTAAGCACACACTTACGTTCAGATGATACAAAGAGTAAAAACTATCATTCAAAAATGAACAAAAATGATCTTAGTGTAAATTTACATCAAAATATTTTTAATGGATTTTATACAACGTATCAATCTGAAAGTCTTAATTATCAAACTCAAGCAAGTAAATGGTCGGTCATTTCAATCGCGGAAGATACTGCGCTAAATATTAGTAAAGTATACATCCATTATATTGAAGCCACGAAACTTGTCACACTCGCTCAAAATAATGTTGATAAGCATAATAATATATATCAAAGAATCAAAGAAAAAACAGAATCTGGGCTTGGTTCTATTGCCGATCTATCACAGATAGAAGGACGCCGTGCAAGAGCATATTCTAATTTTATCGCGGCACAAAATAACCTTGCTGATGCAACGGCTGAATATATATCTGTAACAAATGAGCAGCCTTACAACCTTCAAATGCCAAAGATTAATACGCATTTAATGCCAACATCACTCAATATGGCAATTAAATTAGCACAAAAAAATCATCCCGCAATTAATTCATCCAAGAGCAAAATTAAAGCGATTCACGCTGATAAAAAATCATCTTATGCTAACTTTTATCCCAATATAAGTATTGAATTAGGACATAATTGGTCAGATCAAAACTACCGTAAAAGTAATTATAAAGATGGCTCTCAACAAGAATTTTATGCTGAAGTTGAATTACGTTACAACCTTTTCAATGGTGGAAAGGATATCTATAAAAATAAACAATTAGCCTATAAACTAGAACAAGAAAAAGATTCAGAAGTTGATATTTATCATGATGTTATACAAAGTACGACGCTGTCATGGAATGCTTATAAATATATCGGGCAGAAATTGGGATACATACACAATCATGTCCAATCAGCTGAAGAAACACAAATAAATTATGAGCAACAATTTAAATTAGGGCAACGATCGTTAGTTGATTTATTAGACTCTGAAAATGAATTATTTGAAGCAAAAAAAGATTATATTCATTCTAAAAATGAACAGATCCTTGCTTATTATCGAATATTAAATGCAACAGGAATGTTATTGCAGTCATTTAAAATCAATGC
>CAMQXY010000153.1 GCA_947039005.1 uncultured Photobacterium sp. | reverse complement strand
AGTATTTAAAATCTGATTATGCTCGTTCATTAAAACAGCACCCATTGGCAAAAAAATTATCCAATCAAACATTGCCGTTTTATTGGGCTGATGCCGAGCTGATTTATGACACGCCTTATAAAGTAAAAAATAGCCAAGATGATTTATTACTGCATCATTTATCAGCCATGATCACCAAGGCAAAAACAGATTTTTTATTGATTTCACCCTATTTTGTACCCACAGAAGCGGGCGTAAAAGAATTGGTGAAAGCGGCTAAACGTGGTTTAAATATTACAATCGTCACAAATTCCCTTGCGTCTAATGATGTATTTGCCGTACATGGCTGGTATGCCAAATACCGCAAAGAAATGCTAGAAAATGGGATCAAATTGTATGAAATCAAGATCGATCCAAAAATAAAGAAAAAGCATTCATGGTTAGGCAGCTCCCGCTCAAGTTTACATGCTAAAACGTTTATTATTGATCACAGAAAAGTATTTGTGGGCTCTTTCAATTTTGACCCACGCTCAGCCTACCTGAATACTGAACTGGGTGTCATTGTTGATTCGAAACCATTCTCTGATATTTTTTATGCCGATTTGGATCATTTATTAGAAAAAAGTGCCTACCGTTTATCATTAGATAAGCACAATGACATTGTTTGGACTGATGATACCAATGGTAAGCAATTTCATTCAGAACCTGATAGCGGTACGATGCTAAAAATGGGCGCATGGCTTGCTGGTACGTTACCAATAGAAAAGCACCTTTAACATCCTCCCCATCAATGAGGCGGTTTTACGCCTAACTGATAAAAAAAAGCCCTTGATGATCTTATGATCATCAAGGGCTTTTAATGCATAAACAGGGCTTAATTAGCCTTGGCTACGCAACGCTGTTTTTTTAGATGCATGCTTTTCAATGTATTCGATAATCATACCAGCAATATCTTTGCCAGTTGCTTTTTCGATACCTTCAAGACCTGGTGATGAGTTAACTTCCATCACTAGAGGACCACGCTCAGAACGCAGTAAATCAACACCAGCAACACTTAATCCCATGATTTTTGCAGCAGCAACCGCTGTCTTACGCTCTTCAGGAGTAATTTTAACCAATGCTGCACTACCACCGCGGTGAAGGTTAGAACGGAATTCACCTTCTGCACCTTGACGTTTCATTGCTGCGATCACTTTATCACCGATCACGAAACAACGAATATCCGCACCACCGGCTTCTTTAATGTATTCTTGCACCATGATATTCGCTTTTAAGCCCATGAATGCTTCAATAACACTTTCAGCCGCTTTACGCGTTTCAGCAAGAACAACACCAATACCTTGGGTGCCTTCAAGCAGTTTAATCACTACAGGCGCACCACCCACCATATCGAGCAGATCTTTAACATCGTCAGGCTTGCTTGCAAAACCAGTCACTGGCATACCGATACATTTACGTGATAACAACTGCATAGAACGCAGTTTATCGCGTGAACGACTGATCGCAATGGATTCATTAACAGCATAAACACCCATCATTTCAAACTGGCGTAATACTGCTGTACCATAAAATGTTACAGATGCACCGATACGAGGAATAACCGCATCAAAATCCACTAAATCTTCACCTTTAAAGTGAATCGATGGTTTCTGTGAGTTAATGTTCATATAGCAACGAAGTGCATCAATCACCTTGATTTCATGGCCACGTTGCTCTGCCGCTTCAATAAGGCGAGACGTTGAATACAATGACTGATTACGAGATAAGATACCGATTTTCATTACTATTTTTTTCCCTTGCTTTGAATAAGGTAAGAGGCTTCTGGATCAACAAGAATACGACCATGCATAGATGTTCGTCCAAGCAACATTCGAAATGCCATATTGTCACGGCTTGTTAACGATATTTCGATTGGCCACTGTTGACCATTAAAATCAATGGTTGAAACAATAAAGTAGCGTAATTGTTCATCGCCACCTGAGTTTCTTACAACACGTTTGTCAGCAACTTTAGCCATACAAACCTGTTCAATATCTGTATTGTTGTGAATCGGATGCAGCCAGAATTTTACCCACAACTCGTCATCTTGAGTAAACTCTTCAATTTTAAACGTATGAAGACAAGAACTACGTGCACCAGTGTCAATTTTTACATGAATATCATCGACACCAAGATCAGGTAAAGCAGCAACTTCGCGCCAACCAACAACAAATTTATTATTTTTATTTACAATTGTTTCTTTATTAATCATTACAATAACCCAAACGTCCATAACAGTTAACGTGATAACTAAAAACCCATCAAATATAATGAAGATCAATGGTATCTGGTTATAAATAGCGCACTTTAGTTTAATTAGACTGTTATCTATATAATAAGGAAATCATTAACTAACTGAGCACTGAGTTGATCTAAATCAAAACCAAATATGATTATAAAACCACCATTTTATGGCTATTTTTTAATGTTATCACGTTCGATATTACCACAAATTGGCTATAGAATATTTTTTATTCATGTCATTAACCAATAAGTTTCAACGTCATAAAATTAACTTGCCCGTTTTTATTCCTATATACATCATTAACTCAGTATCATTACTCAATTTTTAGCATAATCCATCCAAGAACAACTAACCTCTCGCATCTTGAAAGCTAAAAACTAATTATTTCCTCTTTAATAGCAACAAAATCACTGACAACAATCCTATTTAAATAGCTTCTGTTACAATCTCTAACCATCGTAATCTTTCGTTCGTTATGTATAAGAGCTTATCAATATGTCAGTACTAGAACAGCAATTATCATTACTTGGCATAGCCAACTTACCTCTTGATGTAAAAACACGTCAACAATTAGACCTATTTATTTCAACGTCATCAGCCCATTTCGATCACATCTACCAGCAACGACCAGATAAAGCATTATTAGATTTATTACTGGGTTTTATGACGTTACATCATCAACAAGCTCAACAACAATGGTTACATCAACGTACTGCTACAACAAAAATGAAAATGGTTTTTAACCATACGCTTGGTGATGAATTTGCCAACAAATTCACTCACCAAGATCAAGATACTCTTCTGGCTTTAACACATTTATGGCTAATGGTACAAGGTGCCGCCAATATTGATTACAGTTACAGTAATGAACAAGCCGATAAGCTAAGTCAAATCATCATTAACGGTGAAGAAAAAGAGTTTCCAACACAGATTATCACTAATATAGAATCACTCCGATGTCAATTTATGCAATCATACTATTTAGGAAAAAAACACCATAAATCTAAATTTAGTCTTTACATCAAACAACTGTTCAGAAAAGTATAATGTGTTATAGCTTATAACTTAATAATGTCATTAAACGTGTTCTTTAGCACACTACTGACTTGTTCTAACTTCATAAATTACCGACAATATGGCGGTATTTATCTGTCATGAAATAAAATCTGCTAACTATCGGTCTTATAGATAATGCTATAACCATTTATAGCTTTCAGACAAGTAACACCTTAAACCAATACAAAAAAATCATATATCGAATAACGGTAATACCGAAATACTAATCATCATTATGCCGTTGTTTATTTGGAGTTCTAGATTGAAAAAGTTATACCAATATCTCTATTTAACCCTTGCCTTACTCACCACAGTATTTGGCATCACCTTCTCATCAATGGCGGCGGCAGCACCGCAATACAGTACTGGCTGGGTTATAAATCCTCAGCATCCTCCTGTTGAAGTTAGACTGATGCTTACAGGTCAAAAAGACGTAGCTAAACATACTGTCCAAGGTTTACTCGAAGTAAAACTTGATACAAATTGGAAAACCTATTGGCGTTCACCTGGTGAAGGCGGTGTCGCACCCTCAATAAATTGGGACATGTCATCTAATATTACCAAAGTTGATTGGCAGTGGCCTTTACCTAAACGTCATGACTTTTTAGGCGTTGAAACCCTTGGCTATAAGCATGACGTTATTTTCCCTCTTTCTATTCATATAAAAGACATGAATAAGCCTGTATTCCTATCAGGCAAACTAACCATGTCATCGTGTACGAGTATCTGTGTTTTAACCGATTATGAACTCACTTTTGATTTTATCCCTAATCAGTTAATACCGTCGTCTGAAGCAATGTTCCTCTATAACAAAGGTGAATCGCAAGTTCCTAAGTCATCACCGACTGTTACGTTAAATACGATTTCTTATGACAAGGCTCAAAAAAAGATCACTGTTGTCGCGACCAATACCACCGGTTGGCAACAACCTGATGTGCTTATTGATGGTGATAGTCAAGCAGCGAAAGATACATCATTTCTTAAACCAACAACAACGATAAAAGGCAACACCCTTTACGCTACTCTACCTGTAACCAGTTGGTTTGGTACACCAGAACTTGTTGGCCAACCACTGCATGTGACCATTGGCGATCATGATCTTGCGGTTGAAATAACGGCAAAAGCAACAGATATTCCTGTTAATATTCCAAGTAACAGCATTAATCTGCTAAAAGTGATTGGATTAGCCTTACTTGGCGGTCTAATTCTTAATATTATGCCCTGTGTACTACCCGTGCTAGGAATGAAATTAAGCAGTGTTATTTCTGCACAAGGATTAGCTCGTCGCCAAATTCGAACCCAATTTTTAGCATCAGCAGCAGGGATCATTGTTTCCTTTTGGTTATTAGCTGCCTTTCTGACTGCAATGAAATTATCAGGTCAGGCGCTTGGATGGGGAATTCAATTCCAGAACCCATGGTTTATTAGCGCAATGATCGCCATTACCGTACTATTTGGCGCTAATATGCTGGGTCTATTTGAGATCCGCCTTTCAAGCAATACTAATACTTGGCTTGCAACTAAAGGTGATAACTCTCACTTAGGGCATTTTATTCAAGGTATGTTTGCTACATTACTTGCAACACCTTGTAGCGCTCCGTTCTTAGGTACCGCAGTAGCATTTGCATTAGGCGCAGATTTAGTGACCTTATTCGCTATTTTTACAGCACTTGCTATCGGTATGGCTGCACCGTGGTTATTGATTGCACTTTTCCCACAACTAGCAACATTAATGCCAAAACCAGGCATGTGGATGGATCGAGTTAAAACACTGTTCGGATTAATGATGCTGGCAACTTCAGTATGGTTACTCAGCTTAATGACCAGTTTCTTTGATGCAACTATCGTATGGGGATTAGGCGCAGTTATCTTAGTCATTATCTTATGGCTAATAGCGCGTAAAAAAGGACGTAAAACCGTTATTATTACGCTGGCTGTAATGTTATTAGGTGTGGCAGTTAGTTTATTTACCGGCAGTGTAACCGCGAATAAATGGGCAACACCACTACCAGCTGATCATCACTGGATCCCATTAAATACAGCACAAATTGCCACCGAAGTTGCACAAGGAAAAACGGTCTTTGTCGATGTAACCGCCGAATGGTGCATTACCTGTAAAGCCAACAAAATAGGGGTTATTTTACAAGAGCCTGTCTATTCTGCATTGGATAATAAAAATATCGTATTAATGCGTGGTGATTGGACTAAGCCTTCAGATTACGTGACAGGCTTTCTACAATCATATGGACGTTTTGGCGTACCATTTAATATTGTTTATGGACCTAACGCGCCCGAAGGCATTGAGTTACCCGTCATTCTATCAAGTGATAGCGTTCTTAATGCATTAAAAAAAGCAGGAAAATAATGCCTTCAAATATGAATAATACACCTCGCCCTAAATGGCGAGGATGGCTTAAAAGCATGGCTATTTTTATCATCATGTTTATGGTTGCCAGTACAGCATTGGAAGCATGGCGTAACCGTCATTTAAACCAAATGCAAATCTCTGCAACTCAATCAGCATTTACGACTATTGATGGTCAAAAAATCAATATCTTTAAAGATAGTTATGATCAAACGGTACTGGTATACGTCTGGGCAACATGGTGTGGTAGCTGCAAAATAGTCTCGCCGATGATTAATTGGCTAAATAACCAGCAATTATTCAATACTAAGATCATCACAATCGCTATGCGATCAGGTGATGATCGGCACTTACATGCTTATTTGAATATGAAGGGTTATAATTTTCCTGTCGTGAATGACAATCGTAATTTGTTAACTCAACAATGGAAATTATCAAGATCACCCACCATTCTTATTATTAAAGATGGTAAAATTCAAGATACAACAGCCGGATTGATAACCCCTCCTGGCTTATTAGCTCGTTTAGCATGGGTTGACATGAAATAATAATAAAACCCAGCTATTTAAGCTGGGTTTTTTTTAATATTTATTTAAACGCCGTACTTGCCAAAAGTGACGTTTCCAATATGGATTATCTAATCGTGAAATAATAACGCCTTTTGACTGTGATGCATGTAAGAATTCAGAATTACCTAAATAGATCCCAACATGGCGCGAATTACGTCCAGTTTTAAAAAAAACCAAATCACCCTCTTTCGCTTTATTACGTTTAATCTGGTGACCTTTTTGAGCCAATTCTGATGTCGTTCTTGGTAACGATTTTTGGTAAACACTAGAATATCCTACTTGCACAAAAGCCGAGCAATCAATTCCTTTTTTAGACGAACCACCATAATGATATGGTGTCCCTTTCCAGCTATGATAAACACCATCAAACATACCATCATTAACGGGTAATGCTGGCTTTACATCAAGTTTAGGAACCGGTATTAAAACTTTTGTCGTCGTAGTATTATCCGTCGGTGTTGATGAACATCCACCAACCAATAATAAAACAGCTAAAATTGTTATCGTTTTTTTTGTAATCAATCCGTTCTTCACGATTTATCCTGCAATCCTTCGGTGGAAATCAATATATTTGAGACAATCAATCAAATATTGTAGTTACGTTGTATATAATAACGTAAACCATCATCAATAACTGTGGTATTGATTCAATTGTTCTATCTATTATCCTCTAATCTACCTGATAATAAATAATCTCATATAGGTATATAAGCTAAACAATATTACATTATTCGATAAGACTGATCTATTATCAAGCAGTGACTCTACTCACAAAAAATATAACTTAAATATAATAGACAGATATAATA
>CAMQXY010000152.1 GCA_947039005.1 uncultured Photobacterium sp. | reverse complement strand
AAGCAGATGCTCAAGCGAAGATAGAGGCCAAAGCTAAAGCAGATGCTCAAGCGAAAGTAGCAGCTAAAGCCAAGGCAGATGCTGAAGCGAAAGTAGCAGCTAAAGCCAAGGCTGATGCTGAAGCGAAAGTAGCAGCTAAAGCCAAGGCAGATGCCGAAGCGAAAATAGCAGCTAAAGCCAAAGCAGACGCTAAAGCCAAGGCAGCAGCTCAAGCTAAACAAGATGCAGCATTGAATGATATGTTTTCAGGTTTAGAAGCTGAAAATGAACAGCGTGGTGGTGCGAGGGGTAAGCATATAGCTGATGAGGTTGCTCGGTATGGCACCATCTATAAGCAAATGATTCAACAAAATTTATTAGTAGATCAAAGCTTTAAAGGTCAAGAATGTAAGCTGACATTACGTTTGTCAGCTAATGGGTTAGTGTTAGATGTTTCACAGTTAGCTGGAAATGATACGCTTTGTCGTGCAGCTAAATCGGCAATATTACAAGTGAGTGAATTTCCTATGCCAGATAATCCTGACGTGGTTAAACAATTACGTGTGATTAACTTAACAGTTAGTCCATAGATTATTCGTATAGCTTGTGAATACTGACTTTATTTTTTGCCACAACATTGGTTGTGGCTTTCGTTACTATAAGGAGCGATTGATGAAACGTTGGATGATAGGTGTATTTTTTGCCTTACTAAGCGTTAGCCAATTTGCACATGCAGCACTTGATTTAGTCATCACTGATGGTGTTGATTCCGCCCGTCCAATAGGCATTGTTCCTTTTGAATGGCAAGGTCAAAATAAATTACCTACCGATATTTCAGCAGTGATTGCTTCTGATCTACAACGAAGCGGTAAGTTTAGTCCAATAGCGAATAGTAAATTACCGCAACGTCCTTATAACGAAAGCCAAATTAATTACAGTTTATGGACCAAACTTGGGGTAGACGCGGTCGTAACAGGCAGTATTACTCAAAATGCAGACGGCAATTATGTTGTTGATTATCAGTTGGTTGATGTAGTTAAAGGTAAGCTTAATAGTGATTCACAAGGTACTGCTAGTGATTATTTGTTATTAAACAATCGAGCGGTGGTAAAACCTGAACGTATGCGTCAATATGCGCATCGAATCTCAGATATGATTTATCAAAAACTGACAGGTCAACGTGGTGCATTTTTAACTCGTATTGCTTATGTCGATGATAATCAAGGGGCTGAGTTTCCCTATCAATTGCGTGTGGCTGATTATGACGGCTATAACGAACGTGTCGTTTTAAAGTCAAAACAACCGTTAATGTCACCGGCTTGGTCACCTGATGGTAGTAAGTTAGCTTATGTCAGTTTTGAAAATGGTAAAGCCGAAATTTTTGTACTGAATATTTATAAAGGTACGCGTGAGCTTATTGCGAATTATCCGCGACATAATGGCTCACCACAATTTTCACCAGACGGCACAAAGTTAGCAATGGTGTTATCAAAGACAGGTAGCTTACAGATCTATATTAAAGATCTTAAAACGAAACAATTACGCCAAATAACCCATGGTCGAGCTAATAATACCGAAGAAGTTTGGACTCCTGATGGTAAATCAATGTATTTCACGTCAGATCGTGGCGGGCGTCCACAAATTTACCATCTTGATTTAGCCACTGGTGATGCTCAACGTGTAACATGGCAAGGCAGTCAAAATATGGGTGCTCAAATTACTCCTGATGGCCGTTTCTTAGTGATGGTGAATAATTCAGACAGTGGTTACAACATAGCGAAACAAGATTTAAAAAGTGGTGCCGTTCAGATTTTAACAAAAGCAGATTTAGCCGAATCACCAAGCATTGCACCTAACGGTAGTATGATTATTTATAGCTCAGCCCAAAAGAATGGCTATGAATTGTCTTTAGTATCTATTGATGGTCGATTCCAAGCCCGTTTACCATCGACAAGTAAACGTGTACGAGCACCTGCTTGGGGTCCATTCCTATAATAGGGATATAGAATAATCACATACCTCAGCAATGAATATTACTGAATGATAAAGGATGAAAAATAGATGCAACTTAATCGAATTTTGAAAGGCTTAGCGATTGCGTTACCAATGATGACATTGGCAGCATGTAGTTCAACTGACAGTGCTGGTAGCTCTGCTTCATCTCAAAACCAAAATGGTGGTACTGGTATCGGTGGTGTTGGTCAAACAACAATCTCTACCCCAGTAGATCAAAGTGGTGCGATGACTGAACAACAACTGCATGAACAACAAATGCAAAAGTTGCGTCAAGAAGAGCAAATTGTTTTCTTTAAATTTGATAATGCAGAAATTCAACCTGAATATCAAAAAATGTTGGAAGCACACGCAGAATATTTACGTAATAACCCAAATGTTAAGGTGGTTGTTCAAGGTCATGCTGATGAACGTGGTACGCCTGAATATAATATTGCGTTAGGTGAGCGCCGTGCAACAGCTGTATCTCAATATCTACAAGCATTAGGTGTTCCAGCTAATCAAATGTCGATTGTAAGTTATGGTGAAGAAAAACCATTATTGTTTGGGCATACTGATGCTGATTACGCGAAAAATCGTCGTGCAGTGATCGTATACTAATTCAGACTTAGGTTAATAATTATGAACAGTAACAAAATAATGCGTCAATTTGCATTAGTGTTGCTGGTTGGTGCAGCGACCCAAGTGGTCGCTGCTCCTGCTTCAGCGGCTAATTTGCAAACGTTAGAACGTATGCTTGAAGCGCAAGGACAATCACAATTACAGGTTCAACGTCAGCTAGATCAGATGTCAGCTGATATTGATAATATCCGTGGTAAAGTAGAACGTAATAGCTACGATATTAAGCAAATGAAAGAGCGTCAACGACAACTGTATAATGACGTTGATCAACTTAGTCGCCAACCAGTAAAAGTAGCACCAGTAGCTAAAAAGGCAACGACAACAGCATCGGAAGAAGCATATTCAAAAGATATGAGTGAAAATGATGCTTATCAAAATGCTGTAAATTTAATCTTGAAAAAGAAAGACTATCAAGGTGCAACTCAAGCATTTCAATCCTTTTTAACCACTTATCCTGATTCTGTGTATAAGCCAAATGCGAGTTATTGGTTAGGACAGTTGCATTTCGCTCAAAATGAGTTAGTACAAGCGGCAAAGAATTTTGAGGTAGTTGCGAGTATTACAGACTCTAGTAAGCGCGCTGATGCGTTATTAAAGTTAGGTGTTATTGCCGAACGAGGTAATGATACCGTTAAAGCGATGTCTTACTATACTCAAGTCGTGAAAGGCTATCCTAATTCAACCAGTGCGAAGCAAGCACAGGCTGCGTTAACGAGTTTATCGAAGCACTAGTTTGATTTGTTGTTAATATATTGAAAACCTACATTTATGTGGGTTTTTTTGTGCGGATTATTTAGCACTGGTTGTTATTTGTTCTTTTTTACTTATTAAAAATAATTAATATAAAAATGGTATTTATACACGGTAAAGTATCATGGAAAATAATGTTTTTTTTGGTATTATTCACTTTTATTCGGTGACTCACCGTTGTTACTCAATTGAATGTTACTACTATGGATAGGTGGCGTTATTTTGTTAAATAAAAAAAATATATTATGTTATTCATCAATATCTATTTCAGGCTGGTTGTTCGCAGCCTATTTAATGATGATGCATTTAAATAATGATCGTGATTTTATCAATGATAAGATTACAGAGAACGCTTACAATATTGTTTCTCAATCATTACAAGATAAAAAGACAGATCCAGAGATCGTTGCCCAAGTACAAGATTGGTTTGCAAAAGGGTGGACGGCTCAGACGGGATCTGTAACAACAATTTGTGATAATGATCGTGAGAAATTTAAACAAATTCTTTCTGATTCAGCAATCGTAACAATCTGCCGCTTACGTATATAACTACCGAGGTTATTTTATGAATAAATTAATGTCGGTATTTTTAGTATTATTGGCTTTTTCTGGTTGGATAACCGGCAGTATATTTTTATACGCATCAAAAGTTAATAATGAGTATGCTTCTGAAATGGCAGGAGAAAATGCATTTAATATTATTGAGCAATCATTAAAAAACGATCACTCGGAAGCTGAAGTTTTAGCCGAAATAAAAAGATGGAACCAAAATGGCTGGACGGCACAGACAGGTTCAGTTATTACGTTATGTCAAAGTGATCGTCAAAGATTTAGGCAATGGGTTACCGAGAAAAATATCTCTCAAATTTGTAAAGAGGTTAAATAGGGTAGATATGGATATCTTTATAATTGTGATGCTTATCTTTTTTTGTATCATAACGGTTGTATCTTATATCTATTTATTAATTTCTTTTTATTGTAAAGAAAAAAATTTATATTTTGATGATAGCACTAAAACTGTTTTTTGTGATGGGATAAAGGTAATTACAGTGCGTGATGGCAGTGGTAATTATCGATTTATAAAATATATTTTTGAGAATATAGATAGACCTATTTCCGTGACGGAGCTTGAAAAATATGTGTTCTTTGGTCAAAACGTGAATATAGTGAAAGTCTTGAGTAATACCCATTTACCAAAAGAAATTATTAATTCGTTTTTTTGTGTGTCAAAAAATAGCCTTACATTTAAAAATAAAGCCTTTCTCAAGTAAGAAAGGCTTTCGGCTTAATTTATAATTATATGCCGTAAGGGCTAGTTCGATGATAGTTATAGACATCCATCAATGTCTCACCTCTTCTACAGGTAGTTAAATCTTTGCTCTAAAGCGATAACGTATTATTTAATATAGTAACTTTCAAAACTGTGATGGGTGTCAATAATATTTTTTCTGAGATGTTCTCAGACGATACTTAAAATAAAACATATTAAAATTCACTTTTATATAACTGTTATAGGTATGTTTGATTCATTTTGGAGATAATCATTAATAGAGTAGGATTTAATGAGCATCTACTTTGTTATGATAATCATTGTTTTTAATGTAATAACACTTTTACTTGAATGTTGGTTAAAGGTGAATTTTAGAAATTCACAGGTATAATAGCCAAACATGTAAGGAATGCTGACGAGCAAATGAATAATGAATATTGCATTTGATCCATCGGAGATGATCTATCCATTTCCACCTAAGCCTGCCGTATTATCGGATAATGAAAAGCAGGTTTATATTACAAAAATCAAGCAACTGTTAAATGACAATAATGCGGTACTGATTGCCCACTATTATACTGATCCAGAGATTCAGGCTCTAGCTGAAGCAACAGGTGGTTTTGTTGGCGACTCACTTGAAATGGCACGCTTTGGTAATCAACACTCAGCAACAACGTTAATTGTTTGCGGCGTGCGATTTATGGGTGAATCTGCAAAAATATTAACCCCAGAAAAAAATGTGTTAATGCCAACGTTAGATGCTGAATGCTCATTAGATCTTGGGTGTCCTGTTGATGCGTTTACTGCGTTCTGTGATGAGCACCCTGATCATACCGTCGTGGTTTATGCGAATACATCAGCCGCTGTTAAAGCACGTGCTGATTGGGTTGTAACATCCAGTATCGCTTTAGAAATCATTGATCACCTTGACAGTGAAGGGCATAAAATCATTTGGGGACCAGATCGCCATCTAGGTGGTTATATTCAAAAGCAAACTGGCGCTGATATGTTGTTGTGGCAGGGTGAGTGTATTGTGCATGATGAGTTTTCAGCACAGGCATTAAAGCAGATGAAATATCTTCACCCAGATGCGGCTATTTTGGTTCATCCAGAGTCACCAGCAAGTGTTGTCGCATTGGCTGATGCTGTCGGTTCAACAAGCCAATTAATTAAAGCGGCGACAACACTACCGCAACAAAAATTAATAGTGGCAACCGATAAAGGCATTTTCTTTAAGATGCAACAAATGGTGCCAAACAAAGAATTAATTGAAGCACCAACAGCAGGGGCTGGAGCCACTTGTCGAAGTTGTGCGCATTGCCCGTGGATGGCAATGAATGGTTTAAAAGCTATTTATACAGCCTTAGCTGAAGGTGGTCAGCAGCATGAAATTTTTGTTGATGAAGCAGTACGAGTGAAATCGCTTATTCCATTAAATCGAATGTTAAACTTTGCTGCTGAATTACAGTTAAAAGTCAAAGGTAATGCGTAAGTAGTTACTTAATAAAAACGAAAAGGCGGGTTGATTTAAAACTATTATTAGTTAAATGATCAACTCGCCTTTTTTAGTTTTAGTTTTGTTTTTGGCGCAGTATTACTGCGCTGCGACTAATTGCGCACCACGTTGTGTTAGACCACATAACATCACTGGAATCGCATTAAAGATTTCTTCAAATTGCGCTAGTGCATCAGCATTTTGTTCTTTTAATGCTTCTAATGCAGTTTCAGGATCAAATAATAAGCTAAAAGATAATAATACACCGCCAAGTAACGCGTTATCTTCACTATCTGACGGCATAATTGTTTCCCAATCATCACTCGCTAATTGCCATCCTTGTAGCATACCTTCGCAAAAGTTGCTGGTTGAGTCGGTAACAATTTGGCTATTATCTAAAGCGCAGCCTTCGGGCCATTGCCAAGTGCTTTCAAATAATGCCGCACGGGATTCGTTCCAGATCTCAATGATTGCTTTTGCGTAAGTTTCTAAGTCATCATGACTAGAGAAAGGTGATGTTTCTTCGCCACCCCACATAAATGCTAACCATTCAGTAGGATCAATAAGGTGCGGTGCTGCTGCCATTGCAGTTATAAAGCCGCGAGTTTGTGATTCAGATAGCAATTGATCTGCTAGTTGAGAGTTTTGCAAAATAGTACTTAGGTGTGAAGGCATAAAACAATCTCAGGTTAAGTATGATTCAGTGTTCAGGTGCATTAACTATACATGCATAGCTGAACTTTAGACCACTATTGTAACAGCCTCTTGATAACAACCTAGCAATGGTCAAATATATTTATCGTCTTGTGTTCTAAAAGGTGAACAAAATACCTTTTAGATATTAAATTACTTATTTTTGATTTTAATTAAGGTTGATTAATGTATAGCGAACAATTAATGATGTTATTAGCTTTATTTTAATTGTCAGCCTGATCATATTCGCATGTCATTACGTGAAATGGCGATTGGGTTATCACAAATTATCTCAACCCAAATGGAAGTATCACGGATTGAA
>CAMQXY010000151.1 GCA_947039005.1 uncultured Photobacterium sp. | reverse complement strand
TATTTTTCACCCAATACTAGAAACAAAAATGGCGAGCTAATAAGCTCGCCATTTCTTTATCTGTTAGCCAATATTAAGACTTTACTTAGTGATTATCTGCGTTTAACAAATCACCTTTCGCGGCTTTAAGATACTGCACCATTGACCAGTAAGTTAGCACCATTGCAATATAAAGCGATGCATAACCTAACCATACAACGTATTGATGCGGATGCCATAGTAATAATAATAGTGCGAACATTTGTGATGCTGTTTTCACTTTACCTACCCATGATACTGCTACGCTTGCACGTTTACCTAGTTCAGCCATCCATTCACGTAATGCTGAAATAATAATCTCACGTCCAATCATAGTAATAGCAGGAACTGTTACCCAAAGCGTATGATAATGTTCAACCACCAGCACCATCGCTGTTACGACCATTAGTTTATCGGCAACAGGGTCAATAAAGGCACCAAAACGGGTTGTTTGATTGAGCTTACGTGCAAGATAACCATCAAACCAATCCGTTACACCTGCCACCCAAAAGATTAACGCAGTAGCAAACGCCGACCATTCATAAGGTAAATAAAAGGTAATAACAAAAAATGGGATCAATATGAGTCGGATAAAACTTAAAATATTTGGGATTGATAAACGCATAATTTTATTCTTATGTTCAAGATCTGGGTCTAACGTACAATCTAGACTACTCTAAAAAAAGTTGAAGAGTGTGCCTTTTATGTAAATTCAACCAATAAAGTACTGTAGCAATGATGACCTTCAAAGCGACAGACTAACCATGTTGCAATGCATCGACTATTTTTTCCGCTAAAGCTAAGCTGATACCAGGCACTTTAGCTATTTCTTCTTTATTTGCTTTTTTCAGTTCTTGCATTCCACCCATGTATTTTAATAAAGCCTGACGCCGTTTAGGTCCAACTCCCTCGACATCTTCAAGTGTACTACGTTTTCTTACGTTTGCTCTCTGGGCACGGTGACCACTGATCGCATGGTTATGACTTTCATCACGAATATGCTGTATTAAATGTAACGCGGGAGAGTCACTTGGCATAGAAAATTCTTCACCAGTAACGAAAATAAGAGTCTCAAGCCCTGGTTTTCGCGTGGTTCCCTTTGCAACACCCACCAACATTGGTCTTTTTGGCCATTCAGCAATATAAGGTTTAACAACATCATACGCTCTTGAAAGCTGACCTCTACCCCCATCAATGAAAATTATGTCTGGAATTTTATCTAATTCCATGTTTTTGCTATATCTTCGATCTAACACTTGCGCCATTGCAGCATAATCATCGCCACCCGTAATACCAGTGATATTATAACGACGGTATTCTTGCTTTAATGGCCCTTCATGATTAAAGACCACACAAGATGCCACGGTTTTTTCACCCATGGTATGACTAATATCAAAACATTCCATGCGAGAGATCGGTTTTAAGTTCAATGCCTGTTGCAGCGCAAAGAAGCGTTCTTGAATCGTCATACGATGGTTAAGTTTACTGGTTAGTGCTGTTTCCGCATTTGTTTGCGCTAATTTCAGATACTTTGCCCGCGTACCACGAGGATGATATTTAATCGTAATTTTACGCCCCGCCAACTCTGACAATGCAGTTAAAATAGCATCACTATCATCCCCAAGTTCCTCACTTAATAAAATAAGACTTGGAATAACACGTCCTTCTGCTTGATTAAAATAGAACTGGGTAACAAAACTTGATAGCACTTCGGTTAACGAAGCATCGGCAGGCGTTTTAGGGAAATAACTACGGCTGCCTAATATCTTACCTTGGCGAATATAAAGACCATGAATACACGCCATGCCATTTTGATGAGCAATACCAATAACATCTAAATCATCTTGGTTATCTTGGCTAACAAACTGCTGCTCTTGAATACGGCGTAAGGCTTGAATCTGATCGCGATAAACAGCTGCTCGCTCAAAATCAAGCGTCATACTCGCCTGCTCCATTTTTTCCACTATGATATTGATCACTTGTCGATCTTTACCTTGCAGAAACAACCGTACCCACTGCACTTGCTGTTGATAATCATCATCAGACACTAGCCCTGTAACACAAGGGCCCGAACAACGACCAATTTGATACATTAAACAAGGACGACTGCGATTAGCGTAAATAGAATCTTCACATTGACGGATAGGAAATATTTTTTGCATGAGATGCAAACTTTCACGCACAGCAGAAACATCTGGATAAGGACCAAAATATTCCCCCTTACGGCGCTTCACACCACGATGAATAGATAACCGAGGATGTTTGCTAGCACTTAACAAAATATAAGGGTAAGACTTATCATCCCGCAATAAGACATTATATTTAGGTAAATACTGCTTAATATAATTGTGTTCGAGGATCAACGCTTCAGTTTCAGTATGAGTGACTGTCACATCAACTTTATTGATATTTTTAACTAATGCGCGTGTTTTTTCAGCCGCAACATTGGTTCGAAAATAACTGGCTAAGCGTTTTTTAAGATCTTTTGCTTTCCCAACATAGATGACCTCACCGCTGGCGTCGTACATACGGTAGACGCCAGGTTGGTGAGTTACCGTTTTGAGAAAACTTTGGGCATCAAAAACGATATCATCAACATGCTTAGACACTACAATGTCTCGGTATCAAGCATACCATGACGAATCGCTAGATGTGTTAACTCAACATCACCACTAATATTTAATTTATTAAATAAACGATAACGATAACTATTCACAGTTTTAGGGCTTAGACTTAATTGCTCTGATATATCAGTAACTTTTTGTCCTTTGGTGATCATCATCATGATCTGTAATTCACGCTCAGACAGTTCTTTAAATGGATTTTCTGAATCTGGCGCGAACTGACTTAAAGCCATTTGTTGAGCAATTTCAGATGAAATATACCGTTGTCCACTGTTAACCATACGAATGGCATTCACCATTTCATCTGGCCCTGCACCTTTGGTTAAATAACCTGAAGCACCAGCTTGCATAACTTTGGTTGGAAACGGATTTTCAGTATGCACCGTTAATACAATAATCTTCACATCGGGATTGAAGCGCAAAATTTTACGGGTAGCTTCAAGACCACCAATACCTGGCATATTCATATCCATCAAAATAATGTCGGTATGATTGCTACGACACCACTTAACGGCTTCCTCACCACTGACGGCAACCCCTACCACTTTAATACCACGGACATCTTCAAGAAGACGTCGGATCCCTGTGCGAACCAGTTCGTGATCATCTACAAGGAATACATTAATCAAGCTGTATCTCCAATATGATTTGGCTCTGCACCCTACCACTATGGCGGGACAGCTAATTCACTAATACTTATAATTCTACCTTAACTTAGCCGCAAACCTCATACTGATTCTGTGTCTCAGTGCAAAGTTTCACATAAAGTTAAGACTTGACAGTTTGCGGTTATCTATTTTTTACGCGCTGTAAAATAATGACCGTCGTTCGATTATTGTCTATTTTATAATAAAAATAAAGCCCCAAAAAATGTGTATCTTTATTTGTGTCTAATACGGTAATAAAAAATAGCCAAATCAGTAAGATATAACAATTTATTAACCTTATTTTGATAATTTCAACACCCGCTGATTAATCCTTAGCCGTCTAGATGTAAAGCATTCCTTTCCGAGTGAGATTACGTTATCATAGCGCCGCTTTTGGTTTCACACTTTAAGATACACTGCGTTTTCATATTGAAAAGACTTACACCGCTCTTGCTTAATAATGGATTATTAGCGCTGAGTTGCCATAAATGATAGTGATTACTATCACGGTACTCTGCGGGTTAGCATGGTCTGCCTAATCTGTAACACGATGATTACAACCATAAGTATCTATTATCCAATTATTGCATTTCATCGATAACCATCCCTATCGATGACTGAGTTAACAAGGTTAAGTTATGAGTCTTTCAGCTAAAACAGTTGTTGTCATTGCAATTGGTGCCGCCTTATATGGCATCGGTGGTTTACCGATGTTTGGTATCCCTGTTTTTGCCAATACTACCCTCAAACCCGCGATGGCTGTTTTAGCCTTATTTGCCGTTCTCTTTGGTCCACTTGTTGGCTTTCTTGTTGGCATTATTGGTCACTGGGTTACCGACCTTTTTGCTGGTTGGGGCGTATGGTTTACCTGGGAACTTGGCTCAGGCATTGTTGGCTTAATTATTGGTCTTTATCCTATTCTTACCCGCGGTCGTTTAGAAATGGGACTGTTTTCTAAACTTGATTTTAGCCTCTTCGTGCTACTTGCCTTTGTTGCCAATGTCGTCGGTTATGGCTGTTCTGCTTTTCTTGATGCGGTGCTCTATGCCGAACCTTTTACCAAGGTACTGGTACAATTGGTTATTATTGCATTAAGTAATACCGTTATTATTGCCTTTGTCGGTCATTTGATTCTGACGTCGGTGGCTAAACGTAAACAGCAAAGCTTCAACTTAAAAGAGGCTTATTAATAATGAGTATCGTCTTTAACAACTTTTCATTTAAATATTGGGCACTTGAAAACCCAACCCTTAAAAACATTAACCTGACGATTAATAAAGGCGAAAAAATTGCGCTTATTGGTCCAAGTGGTTGTGGTAAATCTACATTAGGTCAATGTCTTAATGGGCTTATTCCGCATGCAATTAAAGGCGATTGCAGCGGCGAGCTATACATTAATGGTAAAAACACCCGCACATTAGATCTTGATCACTGTACCAGCATGGTTGGTACTGTATTACAAGATACGGATGGTCAATTTGTAGGGTTAAGTGTAGGCGAAGATATTGCGTTTGCGCTTGAAAACCAAATGATTCCACAACAAAAAATGCGTGAAATCGTGCAAGCAACCGCCGATATGGTCGATTTAAACAGTATTTTAGATCACTCTCCTTTTGACTTAAGTGGCGGTCAAAAACAACGTGTCTCTATGGCGGGTGTCATGGTTGATGACGTTGATATTTTATTATTTGATGAACCTCTTGCCAGTCTTGACCCCAAAACAGGTAAAGCCGCGATTGAGATCATTGATAATCTACATAAAGATTCAGATAAAACAGTGATCATCATTGAGCACCGTTTAGAAGACGTATTACATCGTCCTATTGATCGTATTATTATGATGGAGCGCGGTGAAATCATTGCTGATATGACACCCGATGATCTATTAGCCAGCCCATTATTACAGCAACACGGTATTCGTGAGCCATTATATATTTCTGCAATAAAAGCAGCGGGATGTACGATCACAGCCGAAGATAAGCCTGCGTATTTTTCCACGATTAACCTTGATAAATTCAAGCCTCAAATAGAAGATTGGTTCCATCAAGTTAAGCAACCTCAATTAGATCCCGTACAAGATGTGCTATTAAGCGTTAACAACCTTAGCTATTCTTATGATGGTGTTCGTAATACGTTAGATGATGTTAGCTTTGATATCCATAAAGGCGAATTTGTTGCCATTATGGGTAAAAATGGCTCTGGTAAATCTACCATCACACGTCTAATAATGGGTGTATTAGAAGCTGATAGCGGTACTATTTCTCTCAATGGTAACGATTTAGCTAATCAATCTATTTTTGAGCGTAGCCAGCACATTGGTGTGGTGATGCAAAATCCCAATCATATGATCTCACATCATATGATTTTTGATGAAGTTGCATCAGGCTTGCGTAACCGAGGCATGGATGAAGCGCAGATTAAAATAAAAGTAGAAGCAACGCTTAAACTTTGTGGCCTAGGTCGCTATCACCACTGGCCTATCGATGCGTTAAGCTTTGGTCAGAAAAAACGTGTCACCATTGCGACGATGTTAGTCCTTGAACCTGAATTGCTGATCCTAGATGAACCAACAGCTGGACAAGATTACCATCACTACACAACAATGATGGCCTTTATTCAAGAACTGAATCAAAAGCTTGGTCTAACTATTGTGATTATTTCACATGACATGCACTTAGTGCTTGAGTATACCCAACGCGCCATTGTCATTGCCGATAATCGCTTACTTACCGATGATAAAGTTAATCATATCTTTAGCCAACCAGCATTACTGGATCAAGCAAACTTAACCGTTACTAGCTTATATTCACTGGCTCAGGCAATGGGTATTGAGCATATTGACCAATTTATTCGCTGTTTTATCGCTCACGAACTAAAAAATAAATAACCATGAAAAGCAAACACTTAAAATTTGGCATTAGTTATGTCAACACCAATTCTTGGCTTCACGCCTTAAACGGCATTACCAAGTTTGTGCTATTTATGGCGTGGGTGACAATGGTGCTACTCACCTTTGATCTGCGTGTTATCTGTGGCTTAATCGTCGTTGGATTATTGCTACTCAAAGCAACGAAGATCCCATTCGCAGTCTACAAACCGTTATTAATTGGTACAGCTGTAGTATTGCTGATGAATGCATTGTTTATGTTTTTAATTGCCCCTCAACAAGGCACCGACTACATGCATTCAACCACCGTACTCGTACACCTTTTTGGTCCCTATAATATTACCCTTGAAACGGTATTCTACTTACTGACCGTCACGCTGAAATATTTTAGTATGTTCCCGATTGCGTTAGTGTTTGTTTTTACCACTCACCCTACGGAATTTTCAGCCAGTTTAAATAAGCTCGGTGTACCTTATCGTATTGCTTATGCCGTAAGTTTAACCTTGCGTTATTTACCAGAGGTAATGAAAGACTTCACTAACATTATGCATGCTCAACAAGCACGTGGCGTTGATATTTCAAAAAAAGCCCCTGTGATGACTCGTATTCGTAATGTTGCCAAGATCCTCGGCCCACTGATATTTTCAAGTTTGGATCGTGCTGATGTGATTTCTAATGCGATGACATTGCGTGGATTTGGGCGTAATAAAAAGCGTACTTGGTATAGTTTAAAACCGATGACCAAAAATGACATTATTGCCTTAGCCATTATCGTCACTGTACTTGGACTTGGTATTCTGCATCGTTACCAATCAACAACGCTGTTCTGGTATCCTTTTCATTAAGACTACCTTTAAATCATAATAAAAAACCGTCATTTATTGGCGGTTTTTTCGTTTAACTCGCTGTAATTCCTCTCTTCATTACCTTCTTGTTATCCTTATTTTTATTCCATCTCTTATTAATAATATTGCTCTATTTCTCAAATTATAAGAAAAGCAATTTTTTACTTATTGTCAGCGTATTAATTAAACCGTACTTTAAATTAACAAAAAACAAACTTAACGCTTACTAGT
>CAMQXY010000150.1 GCA_947039005.1 uncultured Photobacterium sp. | reverse complement strand
AGGGTCGAGGGTCGGCATTCTCAATACCCTTAACTCATAGTCAAGTACCAAAAAGAGGAGAGTGTCCTAAATTCTCGTTACTTGCTTCTACTTTTCCTCGTCACTCGCCCCTGCTCTTGCCTAGCTTCAGCCCTTCCTCGCCACTCGTCCCTTCTTCTCACAAATAATTGTTCTCAAACACCCCTTGTGGCATTTGTTTAATCTGAAAGTCTATCATGTGATTAAAGGTTGCTAACAACGGCGCAAATTTATCATCATCAGCTTCAAACGCAGACAACGCTAAATATCCAGCTTCTACTGTTGATACGCCCTGCTCTTTAGATGATTTGCGAATACGATAATTACCACTATCAACATTGTCTAAGTTAACTAATGGTAAATGGTGTAAATTCGTTGCCAGCTGCCACATTTTATAGGCTTTCTTCCACGTACCATCTAGTAAGATAACGGTTTGTAGACGTTGCTTATTGGCTGTTGCAGCTACGCTTGATATTGGCACTGAACCCTCTCCGGGATACACAACGTACACATCACGTTCAGGCTCCGCGAGTAGAGTGTTGATCTCATCATTATCAGAGAAATCTTCTCCTACCCAAAGTCGGCTATTTGGTAGAGAAAGTGATAATATTCTTGCTGTACCTATCGCACGTTTAATTTCTGATGGATGCTGTAAAATCCAAATTTCCGTTGTTGCTGTGATGTTTTCGATCCAGTGGCAAATACAGGCTTTTTTTGCCTTACCACAGTGTTCACAATACCGACTCATTGAGGTTGCCTTGTCTATTCGCAATTACATTATTATCGCATTAATTGTAGGAATTATTGCTCAAATCCCACAACTTCAACCGCTGCTAGTTTGGGATCGCCAAGCTATCCTGAATGGTGAAGTGTGGCGGATCCTAACAGGAAATATCACCCATACCAATTGGATTCACCTCGCTATGAATGCAGGTGCATTTGTTATTATTAGCTTTATTTTTCGCGCTCACTTTAACCCAACCCGCTATAGTTTATTAATTTTAAGCCTCTGTGCCATTATAGGCATTGGCTTATTTGCAACACATATTGGCTGGTATGCGGGCTTCTCAGGCGTATTACACGGCTTATTTGCTTGGGGAGCAATTCGGGATATTCAAACTAAAACCAAAGGCGGTTGGTTATTACTACTCGGACTCATCATTAAAATAAGCTGGGAACAATGTTTTGGTGGCTCTGTCAGTTCAGCAGAATTGATCGGGGTACAAGTTGCAACGCAGGCTCACTTAATTGGCGCTATATCGGGGGCACTTATCGCACTGATTACAACACGTAAAGCGTAGATATCTATATTCTGTTGACGCTATTCATAGCAAGAAATAAGAGTTATGCTCAATGAAAACGACAGACGCTAGCCTGTCGTGATAGATAATATCCGAATTATTAGTGGCTACAACTTAATTCGGTTACGGTTCTTATCTACCGTTGAAATACCAATCCCTTTTACTTTTGCAAGATCATCAGCAGCAGCAAATTTTCCATACTTGATTCTATATTGAATAATATTCTCTGCTTTATCTGGCCCAATCCCTACCAATAATTTATCAAGCTGCTCTGCATTAGCATCATTAATATTTACAATGATATCAATACCTTTATGTTGATCAGGATTTGCATAACTTATAGGTGCTAACACTAGCGTACCAGCAACAACGATTGCTTTAAATAACTGATATTTTATTGTCATTATCATTCCATTTCTAATTAAGACGAATACAAATGATACGCAATAAGTTACTTATAATAACAAAAACCAATAAAATTTAAGTAAAAAAAAGACGAGCCGCACAAACGGCTCGTCTATTTACATTACAATTTCAATTAATCTTTCGATGTGTCTTGCATTGGGTAGCTAATCTCTGCTGATTCACGTAATGTTTTTAACGTGGCAGCTAGATCTTCTTGAGCAAACATTTGCCCAATCTGCTCTTCAAATTGACCATTCACTTTATCGCCAGCCAACTTCATATTAACAACTTTATCAAGCGCGATGATTTCAACATTACCGTTGTTATCACGAGCCATGCCGTAAGTTGCTTTACCTGCTGTTGGTTTAGGTAAGCTGAATGCTACATTTGAAATATTCGCATTTGGACCTGAACGATTAATTGTCTGTTCGTCAGAGAAGCTTAAGCCATCTTTAGCAACAATATCGTTCTTACCTTTACGTAAGTCTGCCATGATCTCATCAGCTTTAGCTTGTGCTTGCTGTTCGCCTTTTTGACTAGCAACCATTGCATCTACTTTTGCTTTAACATCTTTAAATGCTAATACTGATTGCGCGCGAGCATCATCAACACGTACTACAATCACATGTTCAGGACCTAACTCAATCACATCTGAGTTCATACCATCATCATGAACTTCTGGGCTTTGTAGGGTTTCTTGAACTTGCTTATTAGCCAATACACCTTTCTCTTCTGCCAGTGTAATGTAACCCGTTTTAATGATTTTCACATCGACAGCTTCAGCCGCAGCATCTAATGAATCTGGTGATTCAAAGGCAACTTCTGCTAATTTACTTTTCAGCTTATGAAACTCATCAGCAGATTGTTGCTGTTGTAATTCAGCAATAATTTTTGCTTTAACATCAGCAAATGGCGTTACTTTTCCAGCTTTAATGCCATCAAGTAAAATAATGTGATAACCAAATGATGACTTCACTAAACCTGACATATCACCAGGTTTTGCAAGGGCAAATGCTTCTTGATCAAACGCTGGATCCATCATACCTTTCGTAAACCACTCGAGTTTACCGCCATTTTTGGCACTGAATGTATCATCAGATGATTGCTTAGCAACCTCAGCAAAGTTCGCACCATTTTGTAGCTTCGCAAGTAATGCTTCAGCTTTAGCTTTCGCCGCTGGTGTATCACCTTTGATTAAGATATGACTAACTTCACGCTCTTCGGCAGTGCTGAATTTAGCTTGATTATCTTTGTAGTATGTTTCAGCTGCTTGCTCTGATTCTTTAATATTGTTGGTTAAGCCTTTACCTGATAGCTCAATATAAGACACTTTAATTTGTGCAGGTCGAGTGAACAAGTTAGGGTTTTGGTCGTAAAAGTCTTGAGCATCTTTCTCTGTTACTTTTACTTGTTGAGTAAAGTCAGATAAGTTCAGCGTTAAAGTACGAACAACACGTTGCTGTGATTCAAGTTTACGTAACTCATCAGCTTCGTCAGCAAGTACAAAGTCACTGCCTTGTAGTGCTGATAAGAACTGCTGACGTAGCATGTCTTTACGGATCGTTTCTGCAAACTGATCAGGGGTAAAGCCTGCACGACGTAACGCCATGTTGTATTGATCGTTATTAAATACACCATCAACGGCAAATGCTGGCATCGCAAGAATTTCTTGTTTAACTTGCTCATCACTAACGCTAAGACCAAGTTTATCAGCACGTTGTTGAATAAGTTCATCATTGACCATACGATCTAATACACTTTGACGGAATTGCTTCACATAAGCAGGATCGCCCATCAAGGTTGAAAAGTAATCGCCCATACGCTCTTGCATACGGTTACGCTCATTTTGGTAAACTTGCTCAAACTGACTCTCGCTAATTTCTTTACCATTAACCTTTGCTGCAACTTGCTCATTACCACTCGCCAGATAACTGCCGACGCCAGCAAATACAAAAGATAAAATAATTAGGCTTAGAATAATCTTAACCCAGATGCTGTTAGCGCCTTCGCGCAATCGCTCCATCATAATCTGCCGTCTCTCCTACTGTTCGATCTGGCTCGGTTTCGAACTACTATCAAATTTATGCATAATGCTACCGGCATCACCATGATGACCGCACCATACTGTTTACTATATGTTATATAACAACTACTGAATAGCTACTGCTATATCGATAAACCTAGTCTTAATTACTCTAGTCTTATCAATATAGATAACCTGCGACTGATAAGCCACACACAGCACTGATAATTGTCACATAAACTCAATTAAACAACATTATAATGAATATCTAACTTAGTATTCATCATTGTTCGTTGTGTACGAGGTTATTTATAAGAAAAAAGCGCATCAATCGATGCGCCTTTATCGTACCGAATAAGTATACCCTTTCCGGTAGCAATTTTTAAGCCATGAAAACATGACAAAAATAATGGGCTCACACCCATAATTTTTTAGTTTACAGAATCTTTAAGCGCTTTACCTGGTTTAAAACCAGGTACTTTTGCAGCTGCAATTTGAATTTCTGCACCTGTTTGTGGGTTACGGCCAGTACGTGCCGCACGCTCACGAACAGAAAAAGTACCAAAACCAACTAATGCAACCTGGTCACCCTTTTTTAGGGTCTCAGAAACAGCTTCAATGAATGCATCAAGAGCACGGCCAGCAGATGCTTTAGAAATATCAGCACTTTCTGCGATTTTATCAACTAGTTGAGTTTTGTTCACAATTAGATCCTCTTAATGAACCTTGATTACAACGTTATATTCAAATATATATTTTACGTAATAGTAATCAAATAGAAAAACATTATCGCTTTGATAGCCCACTATAAATAGCTATCAAAACTTAAAATCAGTTCGCATGATGCGGATTAGATGTACCTTATAGCCACACAAAAAAACGCTGACAAGGCTTTTAACCCTGAAAGCGTTTTTTATTTAACTAATTTTGCTATAGGTCACTATTTTGAGCATTGACTAACTCAATACCTGTTGGATTATTCTGCAATGCTAACAGTAGCACCTCATCAATCCAACGTACTGGGCGCACTTCCAAATCAGCAATCACGTTCGCTGGAATTTCTTCAAGATCACGTTCATTTTCTTTTGGAATTAACACCGTTTTGATACCGCCACGGTGCGCTGCTAATAGTTTCTCTTTCAAACCACCGATCGGCAATACTTCACCGCGTAAGGTAATTTCACCAGTCATAGCAACATCAGCACGTACAGGGTTACCCGTTAAGCTTGACACCAAGGCTGTACACATAGCGATACCCGCACTTGGACCATCTTTTGGTGTTGCACCTTCAGGAACGTGGACATGAATATCGCGTTTTTCGTAAAAATCGCTCGCAATGCCCAAACGTTCAGCACGACTACGTACCACTGTCATTGCTGCCTGAATAGATTCTTGCATCACATCGCCCAAAGAGCCTGTGTACGTCAATTTACCCTTACCTGGCATAGACTCTGTTTCAATGGTCAATAAATCACCACCGACTTCTGTCCATGCTAAACCAGTAACTTGACCCACACGATTACTTTCGTCAGCTTTACCATAATCGCAGCGCTGTACGCCTAAATAATCTTTCAGGTTATCTTGGCTAATCGAAACGTGCTTAATATCTTTGTTCAATAAGATTTCTTTCACTGCTTTACGGCATAGTTTAGAAATTTCACGCTCAAGACTACGCACACCAGCTTCACGGGTGTAGTAACGAATAATGCCCATTAATGCTGAGTCTTCAATCGTTAACTCGCTAGGCTTTAAACCATTACGCTGAATTTGCTTATCCAGTAAGTGATTTTTAGCTATGTTCAGTTTTTCATCTTCGGTATAACCAGAAAGACGAATCACTTCCATACGATCAAGCAATGGACCTGGAATATTCATTGAGTTCGACGTTGCAACGAACATTACATCAGATAAGTCATAATCAACTTCTAAGTAATGGTCATTAAACGAACTATTTTGCTCAGGATCTAAGACTTCTAGCAGTGCTGATGCAGGATCACCACGCATATCAGAAGACATTTTGTCAATTTCATCCAATAGGAACAGTGGGTTTTTCACTTCCACTTTTGCCATTTTCTGAATTAACTTACCTGGCATTGAACCAATGTAAGTACGACGGTGACCACGGATTTCCGCTTCATCACGTACACCACCTAATGCCATGCGCACGTATTTACGTCCGGTTGCAGCAGCAATAGATTGACCTAGAGAGGTTTTACCTACACCAGGAGGACCAACAAGACAAAGAATTGGACCTTTAAGCTTGTTAACGCGACTTTGAACGGCTAAATATTCAAGAATACGTTCTTTAACGCGCTCTAGACCATAATGATCAGCGTTAAGAATTTCTTCTGCTTTAGCTAGATTTCTCTTTACTTTAGATCGCTTATGCCAAGGAACGCTTAACATCCAATCGATGTAGCCACGAACCACGGTTGCTTCCGCTGACATCGGCGACATCATCTTCAGCTTTTGCAGTTCTTGCTCGGTTTTTTCACGAGCTTCAGCAGGCATCTTTGATTCTTCAATCTTTAACTTTAACGCTTCAAATTCATCAGGCGCATCATCAAGCTCACCCAGTTCTTTCTGGATAGCTTTCATTTGTTCGTTAAGATAGTACTCGCGCTGACTCTTTTCCATCTGCTTTTTAACGCGTCCACGGATGCGCTTTTCAACTTGCAGTAGATCGATTTCAGATTCCATCATTGCCATCAAGAACTCTAGTCGTTCTGTGATATCAACAATTTCGAGTACTTTTTGCTTATCTGCTAATTTCAATGGCATGTGCGCTGCGATAGTATCCGCAAGACGCGCTGCATCATCAATGCCATTGAGGGATGTTAATACTTCTGGTGGGATCTTTTTATTGAGTTTAATAAAGCCTTCGAACTGACTGATCGCTGTTCGAACAAGCACTTCTTGCTCACGCTCATCCATTTCTGGCGTAACCAAAAATTCAGCATTTGCCGTAAAAAACTCATCATCCGCTAGATCTTCAACCTTGGCACGTTGCTGGCCTTCAACCAACACTTTTACCGTACCATCAGGTAGTTTCAATAGCTGTAAAATCGTTGCTACAGTACCAACATCATAAAGATCAGTGATCGACGGTTCATCTGTGGCTGCCTCTTTTTGAGCAACCAACAGAATCTGTTTATTGTTTTCCATTGCCGACTCAAGGCAACGAATTGATTTTTCCCGGCCCACAAACAATGGAATAACCATATGAGGGTACACCACTACATCACGTAGGGGTAGAACCGGGATCTCAAGGCGCTCAGAACGCTCCAGGTTCATATTCTTCTCTCTTCCTGTCCATACTAATCGTATTAAATAACGTAACTGTGTGGAGAATACAGCATAGTTACTTAATACGATTAGAGTTAGCTTATATTGAGTATATGGGGGTAAAGCATCAAGTTTCAATGTATGAAATGTCAGAAAATAAAAAAGGAGGCAAAAGCCTCCTTTTTTTAGCTTTTATGTGCGGATATTAAGCACTTACTCAGC
>CAMQXY010000149.1 GCA_947039005.1 uncultured Photobacterium sp. | reverse complement strand
CGCCTGATTGGCGCTTTTTTTATATCTAAAAATACGAATATTTGGGGAATTATATTTTGTTGTCGTGATTGTATTGCACAATATGAGTATTATTTTTATGACTGATATTGATAGTGGTATCATAGCGAAATTACGTAAGATTAAATGTTATACAAAATCAATAAGCAGAGCATATTATGGCGATTTGGCAACGACCGTTTACGTTAGCACTTTTTAATCAGACCTCTAAAAATACCTTAGTTGAACATTTAGGCATTGAATATATTGCGTTTGATGATTCATCATTATCAGCCACGATGCCAGTAGATTGTCGTACCCATCAACCACTAGGAATGTTACATGGTGGCGCTTCGGTTGTATTAGCAGAAACTCTCGGTTCACTGGCCGCAAATTTTGCAGTAACTGACGATTATTATTGTGTTGGTTTAGATATTAATGCGAATCATATCCGTGCGGTTCGTAGTGGTTTTGTCACAGGGAAAGCGACATCATTACATCTTGGTGCGACCACCCAAGTATGGCAGATTGAAATTCGCGATGAACGTCAGCGTTTGGTGTGTACCAGTCGTTTGACAATGGCCGTTTTGAAACATAAAAAGCAGTAAATATAATGATCATTACTTTTTCTCAAGGCAAAATCATTGCGACACAACATGAGGTTGTGATCCGTATTGAGGGCAGTTGCCGTATCATGATGCAAGCGCAAGTGGACGAACTGACATTAATTGGTGGCGCGAATGTGATCACCGCTGTGGGCAGTGGTTTAAATTGGTCGCTTAAATTAGATACTGATGAGCAGCTACAGCAATTAGCGACTGAAATAGGCATTGCAATCACACAGTATTGAGTTGTTGGTTGGATGTTTATATTTTATGAGCAGGTGGTGATATTAATTGTGCGTTGGTGATTTAATTTTTATTTAGCTATGACAAATAAATACTATTTTGGCATTATTGATAGGTCTGCAGAGAATTGCACCCAAAACTTATCTAATATTAATCATTATAAAGTAAATAGTATGTCTAATAAATATTTTGTGCTTTTACCGCTAGCTGTTCTTATCTCTGGTGTTGCTCAGGCGGCACCTGTTAATCCTTATTATGTTGGTGTTCGTTTAGGTGATGCTAACTATTCACATTTTGAACAGAATGGTCATGCCTCTAACCTTGGTTTGAAACAAAACGATCTTGGTGCTGGTATTTTTGCTGGCTATAATATCACCCCATGGTTTGCTGTTGAGACAGGTTATACGTGGTTGGGTGATGCGCAAATTAATCATCAAAATATTAAACAACATGCGTTTGACTTAACCGGTAAGGCAACATGGCACCTCAATGATACTTGGGGGCTATTTGCTAAAGCGGGTGGCAGTTACATGTTAACGGCTTACCATGGCAATGGCATTAGTGATACTGATGATCATCTTGTGGGTACTGTTGGGGCGGGTGTTGAATATCAATTAACCGACCATCTTTCTACTCGCCTTGAATATCAGTACTATCATGATTTATCGTCAAAACCGCGTGGTACTGATTTAAGCTATAAGTTTGATACTAATTTCTATGGCTTAAGCTTGGTTTATAACTGGGGTGCAGCACCGGTTGTGGTTGATACTATTGCTCCAGCAATGGCGCAAACAGTGACAATTGAACCGTCTACATTATCATTAGGTTACGGTGTTAATCAGTATAAACTTACCACGGCAAATGAAAACGCACTACAGCCAATGATGAAGCGTTTAACCCGTTACCCAAGCGCTAAAATTGTGGTTACTGGTTATACTTCAAATACTGGTACTGCTGCTTATAATCAAACATTGTCTGAAAAACGTGCTCATGCTGTCGCTTCTGAGTTAGCAAAATATGTGGTTAATCCTGCACAAGTGACTGCGCAAGGCATGGGTGATCAACAACCTATCGCAACCAATGATACTGCTGAAGGTCGTGCGCAAAATCGCCGCGTAGAAATTACTTCTCCTGCGTTAAAAATTGCAACAGAAGCTGCCTCTGAGCGTTAAGTTATTGTTTGTTGCACAGACAGTGATGTAATTAACGTCACGACGATTCAATAAAATCAATGTCAGTAAACGGTATAATAAAAACGCCAGTCATGTTTCAATATTCTTTCTAGTTAAAGGAATATAAGACATGGCTGGCGTTTTTGATCATCATAGCGGAGAAAAGTAAATTATTTTTCTGGTGCGCAAATAGACTTCTTTCGAAGGCATAATGACATGATCATGCCAAATATTGCACCTTGAGTAATAATAGCTGAACCGCCATAACTAAAGAACGGCAATGGACTTCCCATTACGGGTAATACGCCACTCACCATACCGATATTAATAAAGCTATAGAGAAAGAAACTTAATGCAAAAGCAGCACTGACTAAGCGTGCAAAGGGTGATTCTGACTGATTAGCTAACCAAATCACTCGAAACGTCATAAAAGCATAGATCCCTAATAACAACACGCTGCCCCAATAGCCCCATTCCTCAGCAAAGGTCGAAAAAATAAAGTCAGTGTGACTTTCTGGAATAAACCCTAAATTGCCTTGGGTTGCGTCTGTCCAACCTTTACCGCGTATTCCTCCGGAGCCAATCGCAATTTTTGATTGGATAATTTGGTAACCCGAACCAAGAGGATCAGATTCAGGATCAAGAAACTGTAATACCCGTTTTTTTTGGTAGGTTTCCATAATGAAATACCAAGCCAGCGGTATTGTTACGCCAATAATAGCTAAAACGGTAGAGATTAATTTCCAGCTCATACCTGCATAGTAAAGTACAAACAATGCGTACAGAATCGTAAAAATAGCACCATCAAGATCGGGCTGAATAAAAATCAATCCAGCCGGAATCGCTGTGATCATCAGGCAAATCAATACATTCTTGAGAGTAGGGCGTCCAGCTTCTGCGATTAACACCCATGCCATCATTAATGGTACTGCGACTTTAACTAATTCTGAAGGCTGGAAACGAATCGGCCCTAAGGCTAACCAGCGTCGTGAGCCATTAGTACTGTCACCACTGATAAAAACGCCAAGTAATAAAATAACAGTAATAGTAAATAAATAAGGTGCATAACGTTGGTAGATCGCTGGGGGAATGGCTGACATAACAATTAACACCCCAATAGACAGCATTCCTCGAACAAGGTGGCGTTCAATAATGGGTATACTAAAGTTACTTGCACTCCATACGGTTAATGAACTAAATGTGATCAAAAAGAGAATTGATACACAGAGTGGCATATCAAGATAAGGGCGGTATTTATTCATTAAGTACTACTGCAAACCACGCGTAATTGCGCACCGATGATAAGTACCGCTACTTTAAAATATTATCGCTACGCTACAAGATATATTTTGCAAGAAAATGTATATCTGTTGCAATAGTTGAATAAATTCACAAATTTTTCGCTTAAATAGTCTTAATAAGAAACATTATCGAGTAAAATTTCGGTAATGTCGCAGTATTTAATACTATGCCTCAAGTATACTAATCGAAATAATAGAATAACAATGGAGTGGCAATGGATCGTTATTATTGGGGTGTTGATTTAGGCGGTACTAAAATTGAGTGTGCTGTGATTGAACGTAGCACTGATATGTGTGTAGTACGGGAGCGGATTGCAACGGAAGGCGACCAAGGTTATGCCCATATTTTAAATCAGATTAAATTATTGATTGATCGTTGTGTTGAACAATTAGGTCAACGACCTCAAGCCATTGGTTTTGGTACTCCTGGTACATTAGATCCTCATTATGGTGTCATGAAAAACTGTAATTCAACCGCGCTTAATGGCAAGCCACTTGATAAAGATTTGACAGAATTGCTGGGTGCAAAAGTTGTATTAGCCAATGATGCGAATTGTTTTGCTTTAGCGGAAGCGCATTTTGGTGCCGCTAAGCGAGTTAAGCCTAATGCGGAGGTTGTATTTGGTATTATTATGGGAACAGGCGTCGGCTCTGGCGTGGTTGTGAATGGTAAAGGTCTATATGGCTGCCATGGCATTGCCGGAGAGTGGGGACATAATGTTATTGAACCTAATGGTGCACCTTGTTATTGCGGTCAATCTGGTTGTTTAGAAACAGTAATTTCAGGTAAAGGACTTGAACGTTTTTATTTTGAACAATCAGGGCAAGCACTGACATTACCAGAAATAGTGGCACACGCTGCTGATAATGATCTTCATGCTCAGGCGACTATTGCAAGAATGTCGCATTACTTTGGTATTGCTGTCGCACAGATTATCAATGTGCTTGATCCCGATGTGATCGTTATTGGTGGCGGGGTAGGTAATATTGATGCTTTATACCAACAAGCAGAGCAAGCTATTTTACCGCATTTATTCAACGGTGAATTAAACACTCAGATTGTTAAGCCCGATTTAGGCGACAGTGCTGGTGTCTTTGGCGCAGCGGCATTGGTAAAATAATACCTAACAAACTAACAAACTAACAAACTAACAAAAAGGGCACAACGGTATTAACCATTGTGCCCTTTTTTATGCATACTGTGTGTATTAGCTCGCCAATACTTGTGGCTTACGGTGTAAGCTTGCAACTAGCATATAAATGGCAGTTGCCAGTAGCACAATAAAGAAGAAGTCCATCAAACCATTCTGTTCAGCCATAAAGCTATTAGCACCAATAGGGCCGAGTGCTGAACCAATACTGTAGCTAAAGAGCATCACTTGTGTTGCTGCTACGATGTAAGATGAATCTAAATTATCACACGCTAATGTAATAGCAATAGGATAAAGTGCAAATGCCGACATACCTAATAACGCTAATGCGCTGACTAGCATGATGTAATCTGACGATAAATACGTTAACCCCATTGCAAACACACCAAGTAATGACATTAACGCAAGTAATAACGTTTTGCTCATTACAATAGAAAGCTTACTAATAACTGGCTGAATAACCATGCCGCCAAGAATAATCGCCGCCATTAATACACCAACTTGGTTGGTAGAAAGCGAACTGGCTTTAAGTGCTAATGGCATCAAACCATAAATACTGCCCATCACCACACCTGATGTGATGCAACCAATAATTGCTGGCTTACTTAAACGTGAAATTTGTTTAAGTGAAAGCACTTGGTGACCATGGCTGTTTGGCTGACCTTGCTTAACAAACAATGGTGGCAAAATAGCAATTAATAATAGTACTAAGATCACGATAAAAGGTACAAAACCTTGTACACCAAAGTAACCCACAGCAAGCTGACCGATAGTCGTACCGCCGTACAATGACGTCATGTAAAAACCAAGACGCTTAGCTCGCTCTTTTGCACTATCGCCAATCAATAACCATGATTCAACAACAACAAAAATACCGGCTACAGCCATACCTGCAATTAAACGTGAAAATAGCCATAGTTCTTTATGTGGAAACAAAGGTAATACAGCAACCGTTGCCGCTAATAATGTAAGAAAGCTAATAAAGGCAATGCGGTGACCTATTTTAGCAATAATAGGTTCGATCATTAATGATCCTATTAATAAGCCAAGATAATAGATACTCGCTAACCAACTGGCATAACTACTATCAATATTAAAATTTGCTAATGATAGTGGGATCAAGCTCATTAAGTAGCCTGAAGCGATTGCAAATACAGTTAGTCCTGCAACTGGCACGAACATGCCGCTGCTTTTTTGACAAGTAGTGGTTTGTTGCACTACCGTACTCTCCACATTAAATTCGGTTTAGATAATCTGTCTCTTTATATAAAGGAATAACCCTGAAAGAGTAGTCAAAAACCCGCCGACCGAAAAAGGCAGGAGGGAGGAAGAGACAGTGCTGTTTAAGTTTGCTTCCGACTGAAAGCGGAGCGATTATTCACGTAACAGCGGCTTGAGTAAAATGAGAAAAACTAATCCGAAACTGTGTTTTTATTTATAATATTGTTGATACTGAAAAAATGATTAGTGTTATGTTTAATCAAATATATTCAATAGCGTAGGTACGGGGTAAAACTACAGTTTATTTAATGAGTTATAATCATTAAGTGTATGAATCAATCAACTGATAACAACAAAATCATTAGTGTTGTAATTGAGTTGATAAGTAATTATTTTCATATTTTATACGAAAATAATTAATCATAACCAATAAAAATTTTTCTTAGGGGGAGAATTTATCGAGGGTATAAAAAAAGTCACTCTATCAGATATAAATTAATAAACAGATAGCAGTGACTATTAAAATTTATGTAAAAAAATATCGTTTTATTAATTAGCGTTTGTTCTTAAGGTAACGCTTGCGACGCTCTTCTTTCTTCTTGATTTTTTCTTCAGTTTTACGCTCAGATGCAATCGCAACATTGATCAATTCTTCAGTGATCATGTCAGGATGTTCAAGGGTGATGTGACCCAAGGTGCCATTACGTAATTCATTAATCAAAATAACAGAGGCTTTGTGTAAATCAACACGACCACCACTTTTTAAACAACCACGTTTACGACCGATCTCTTCGATTAATTCAATTGCAGACTCAGGCAGATCATCATCAAGGTTATAACGGGTTTTGATCATTTCAGGGTAGGCTTTGATCAGGTATTCAATAGTAAAGAAACCCACATCAATGTAATCCATGGCGGTATCTTTAATTGCACCTGTTGCCGCTAAACGAAAACCACTGTGCGGGTTTTCTACTTTAGGCCATAAAATTCCCGGAGTATCAGACAGTAAAATACCATTATCTAAATTAATCCGTTGTTGCTGACGAGTAACGGCAGGTTGGTTACCCGTGATCGCAACTGTACGACCAGCAAGGGCATTGATAATGGTTGATTTACCCACGTTAGGAATACCCATGATCATAGTACGAATTTTCTTACCCGCTTCTTCACGCTGTGGCGCAAGCTTACGGCATAGATCCATGATCTGGTTTACTTCGTTTAAGTTCTCAGTCGTAATCGCAATTGCCTTTACGCCTTGTTCTTTTTCAAGGTGATCAATCCATAATTGGGTCATTTCAGGATCAGCAAGATCACGCTTGTTAAGTACTTTAACAACAGGTTTGCCATCATTAGTTTCACGGAACGACTTGATCAGCGGGTTTTCACTACTAAAAGGAATACGGGCATCTAACACTTCGATGATCACATCGACTTTTGGCATTGCCTCTTCAATTTCTTTACGGGCTTTATGCATATGGCCCGGGAACCACTGAATTGTTTGACTAGTCATTTGATTTTTATACTCTTTATTTTTTCTAGTTAACCTGTGGAGTACAACCAGAGGGACTAAAATTTATTGTAAACGATAACGATGGATGACATTTACTATCCACACTATTAATGCTGCGATCGCTTACATACAAATACTTATCACTGAGTTTACCATAACTG
>CAMQXY010000148.1 GCA_947039005.1 uncultured Photobacterium sp. | reverse complement strand
AACAATTCTCAATATGAACCCGTTTTAAATCATCAAATAGAATGCTGACATTAGAGACTAATTCGCCTGTTAACGTTAATTGACCCTTTTCACTATTGTCTAATTGGTTGAGTAACGGTTGTGTTGCTGTACATAACAGCACAGTTGAATTTGCTTGTTCGACTAAGAAGTTCAATGCATTACAAAATAAATGGGTACAGTTAATCGGTAATGTTTGGATTTCATCAAAAATAAGAACGCTATTCGCAAGTTGATGTAACCGCCTGACGGTTTTTGTTCCGCCTGAAAATAACGCTTCTAAAAACTGTACCATGGTTGTAATAACAATGGGTGTGTCCCAGTTTTCAGCACAGATTTTACTTTGCCAAGTTTGATGTTCAGGCTCAATACTTGAATGATGCTCTAGTACCCATGGATGAATATCATCGGGGTGTTCGATAGCTTCACGAATCACCTGCGCATTTTGTTCAATGATTGATGTAAACGGAATAATATAAAAAATATGCTCACATTGATGTTGTTTCGCGTGGTGTAAGGCATAGCGCAGGCTGGCATATGTTTTACCGCCACCAGTAGGTACGGTTAGACTATAAATACCTTGTTTTTCTTGCGCTTTGTTTAGGCAATCTAATGATATATTTTGGCGAATCTTATCAATCGGATTTCTGATGCTGAATGTGGCTAATTTGTTTTCTAAGCGTGTGATTGCAATATTCCAATCAGGCTTTACGGATCTTGATAGACGTTCTTGTAAACGGCGTGGTTCACTAAATTCAGCGCTATTTAAGCGATCGGCATCAATTAAACAGCTAAAAAGAAACCGCGTTAGAAAACCAAGTTTGAAGCTATTAATGGTTGAATTTGCACTATTAGGTGAGCCGAGTATTTGTTTTATTTTTGGAAATAACTCTTCTAATAATTTAGGCGTGCTTTCTGGGGTAGCTAACAGCTCATTCAGTTGGTTTATTATTTCTGGATCGGCATTATTACGGCATTCTTGTAGATGCGCTTTATCTTCTGGTTTTTGAATTCGGGTGTTAAAGATATTGTCTTTATTAAAATCAGCCGCGAGAACATCAATCAACCCACTATGATGTGATGCAATACATAAGGCTAATAGTTGACCGCATAGTTCCCCTTGACCAAGAGCACCATAATTTTTAAGCGATTCATAAAGATATTGCGCACCTGCGGTTGCATGATCTATTTTACCTTTATTAGCTTTAGCATCCACAAAGCAGACATCGTCAGGATCAATTAACCCTTGGGCAGATTGAATGTAGTTTTGAAAGGCTTGGCTATATTTACCAAAATCATGAAGTAAACCTAATATTAATCCAGTTTGTTCTAAGTTGAGTTTTTTGGTAAAAACACGACAAAGTTCACCCGTTTCTGATAAATGTTGAGCAACGGTTTGGACTTGTAGATCTGTGTCACGATGGTGGGCAATAAAAGCCATAAATAACCATAACCAATATGAATAATATTTTTTATTGTATTTATATTGCGAATATTAAAATGAGAGAGTTATCAAACATTCGCACAGTTAAATTATTAGCGTTCCTTTTATAATAAAAAAGAGAAGCCAAATACTTCTCTTTTTTTTATTTTTTGTTTAATAATAAAGCTAACTTAACTGGTCATGCCCCATTTTAAATCATCATCAAGCTCTTCAATGGCATCGTAAAGATAAGATTCAACTTGCTCTTCGACTAAGCCGTCAGGTTCTTCAAAGAAAGCGATATGGAAAATAGCATCACCTTCGTTTACTAGCGGTAATGTTTGCTGACCAATGACAATGCCACCTTGTGGTGCAATTACCGTTACTTGATTGCTGCCAGCAGGATCACTGATAGTTGCAATAATTTGGTTTTTATCAACTTTTGCACCTAATGCAACGTGTGATCGTAGTAAGCCATCAGAATCAGCACGTACCCAACGTGTCGCCTTTGGCACCATTGGCTCAATCACTTTTTTACTACGGCTAGTGCGCACCATTTCTAAATGCTGCATCACTTTTAATACCCCTTGTACGCCAGAACCAACGGCATGGGGATCAAGGCGCAGGGCTTCACCCGCTTCAAAAGTGATCACCGGAATATTAAATTCTTCGGCAGCAGCACGCAGTGAACCTTCACGTAAGCTGGCATCAACCACCACGGGAGAGCCAAACGCCATCGCCATTGCTTTTGCTTGTGGGTTATCAAGGTTAGCGCGAATTTGTGGCAAGTTAGTGCGATAAATGGCGGCAGTATGTAAATCGACCACATGTGTCGCGCGGCGTACAACGTGATTAAAGTATTGATATGCCATGCGCCCAGCGATAGATCCACGCTCTGCACCTGGGAAGCAACGGTTTAAATCACGACGATCAGGTAAATAACGTGATTTATGAATAAAACCAAAAACGTTAACCACAGGTACCGCAATGATGGTGCCGTGAAGTTTTGATAAATCTATTTTTTCAATAACTTGACGGACAACTTCAATGCCATTGAGTTCATCACCATGAATAGCCGCATTGATCAGTAATACTGGTCCTGGGTGTTTTCCATGCAGAATATCAACGGACACCGATAAAGGGGAGTGAGTATAAAGACGAGCAATTTCGAGTTCGCAATTAGCATGGTTTCCTGGTTCAACCATTAAATCTGCAAATTCAAATGGGGTATTTTTTGTGGCCATAGATACGTCCTGTATATGGGCTATTAGAATATGATGATTAGTTATGTTTACGTAAAGATAATAATGACGTTATAACATATTGAGAATAATCATAAATTCCATTTTAAAACCAGAACAATATCACGTTTAGTTAGATTTAAAGTAACGGAAATGTATCAATTTGTATCGAATATGAGAGCAAATGGTTGCGTGGGGTTTTTAAATGGCACTGCAATTATGTTGCAGTGCCTTTATGACGGAGTGCCTTTATGACGATAACTACGAGGTTTTAGATTCGTTTTTTAGTCTCTGAATATTACTATTTTTATGGGTTAATGGTTGTTTCATTAAGCGATTGTATTGCACCACATCAAGTTCAAAAGCTTTTTTCTGTTGATGTGAAACCGATGAAGCTAATGGGATATTAGCGGTCAAAGGATTAACCGGTTTGCCACGGACTAATAATTCATAGTGGATATGCGGCCCAGTAACACGGCCTGTTTTACCTGATAAAGCAATTTCTTGTCCACGTTTCACGCGTTGACCCACTTTGACGAGGATACGGCTGTTATGCAAATAACGAGTGCTGTAATTGGCACTGTGTTTGATAACAACATAACGACCTGCATACGGGTGATTTGTAACACGAGTTACTACGCCATCACCTGTTGCTAATACGGGTGTTCCTATTGGCGCTGCAAAATCAACCCCGTTATGTGGTTGAATGCGTCCTGTTACTGGGTGGCGACGGTGAGGATTAAATGGTGAACTAATACGGAATCGTTTTGCGGTTGGGTAACGTAAGAATGCCCGTTGTAAACTTTCGCCATGTTGATCATAAAAATTACCATCACTGCTTAAATAAGCCGAAAATTGTTGGTTATTGGTATATAGACGGATCGCTTGGAGTTCAGTATCACCGCTGGCTTTATTATTGACATACTTTGCTTTGCTAACAACTTCAAATCGGTCACCTGTTTTTAGATCACGATCAAAATTTAATTTGTCTTTAAAAATCGCCATAATTTCATGAATATCACTGTAACTTAGCCCTGCTTTTTGTGCAGACAAGCTAAAACTACCATGAATCTCACCACTGATGACTTTTTCTCGCCATATACCCGGTAAAGTAATTTCGGTGACATTAAAGTCGTTATTTTTATCCCGTGTATAGTTAATCATATGCGCAACGTTAAATTGTAGCTGGACCTTATTTAACTGATGATCGCTGTCTGTTACCCAAAAACGTAAAATATCATTGGGGCGTAAGTTATCAATTTGTAAGCTATTTAAATCCGCCGCCATGATTTTTTTTACGTCAGATTGAGGTAAATTTAAACGAGAAAAAATATCACTAACTGTGTCTCCCTTTTTAACTTTATATTCATAAGTAGGGGGTAGCACAATGTCTTTTCTTATCGCAGCAGGTTTAAGTGTTTTTAATACAATTTGAGGAGTGGTTATTAAAGGGAGTTGTATTTCTTTATGATGTGCTGAAGATGTAGTGTTAATTGATAATACGGCAGCAGTTGTGATGATTGATAGCCCAAAAAGGCTAATAAGACGGTAATTTACAAAATTAGTTAGTACTGTCGCTTTAAACGTAGACATAATACTCGTCAGTTCTTTTATTTTTAATGAGTGCGTTTGCACTTGGCTTATTTGGCGAATATGTATAAAAACATAGTCTTTCTGAACCTTAAATGAATTAATACCGTACAGGCTGTTTTTTTTACTTAATTTCTCGGCAATTACAACTATAAAGCATACAAATGATTACTATGCGATATTTTATCTGTCAGTTGAGTAGAAGTCGCAGTTTCGTCCAGCAAGGAAAATCAAAGTTAAGCTGGACGAGAGGGAGGATAATAGCAAGAACCGTGGCTCTTTCTTGTTAAATATAAATAGTATAACGGTTGTTATTTGAATGATGACTATGAGTCAGCATGGGTATGTTTGTAGTCGATGCACGTGTATTTTTTCTTTGGGCGTCGATCTATCTCGCGTTGTTCTAAATGCGCGTCTTTATGTGAGTTTATTTGCAAATAATTATTTTTATTGATCGAGCTTACTACATCCGTTTGGACTTTTTCTGTTGTTGTTAATTGATGGGTATGATCGATATATTCAATCATATTTTGAGTCGCTAATGGACTGGTATTTGGCATGGATGCGAATGCTGATAATGAATGCAGTGCCAGCGATAATGTTAATGTCATGATTAATCGTTTCATGAAAAACCTCATGTTATTCAGAAAGGGTATTTAATCCTATTGCACCTGAATCGAGACTGAGCTGTTAATTCATGTATCATTCATGGTCTTAACATAACGATTAAGCTTGATTTCGGTATAGAATAATCGTTCAGTGGTTATTAAAGTGAAGGGTGTTATGACAGATTTAGCGCAAGAAATGGTTTTTATGCAGCGCGCATTAGCCTTATCGCATCAAGCACTTCCTGCTTGTCGTCCTAATCCTCCCGTTGGATGTGTATTAGTAAAAGCTGGGCAGATTGTAAGTGAAGGATTCACACAGCCGCCAGGATTACATCATGCAGAAGCGATGGCATTAGCTAATTATGATTTTCCCTTAAATGAAGTGACAGCTTATGTAACGTTAGAGCCTTGTTCATTTGTAGGTCGTACACCGTCTTGTGCACATACATTGGTTGAAAAGGGGATTAAACGAGTGGTGGTTGCGACACTTGATCCTGATCCACGTAATAGTGGTAAAGGGATTGATGTTTTAAAGCAAGCGGGAATAGAGGTGAGTGTGGGATTATGTGAGCAAGAGGTTTTTGATTTTATATCGCCGTATTTATTAAAAAAACAATAATAAACTTATCGTATTATTTATAGGATTAAACGAAAAGCCGATTTAAATGGATAATAAAATTATTACCACTATTAAATCGGCTTTTAGAATATCACTTATAATAACGTAAACTTAAATAATTAATTATTTAGTTGAAGTCTTGTGATGCTCACGAGATGATTCTTTATGATCATGCTCTTTAGTTTTATGATGACGATGTTCGTCATGCTCGTGACGATCGCCATGAGTTTGTTCAGGGTGTTTATGACCTACAGGATCGCCACCGTGTTGAGTATGTGGATGGCTTTTTTCATGTTCACGATCTTCATGATGGTCACGGTTATGCTTGTGCTCTGCACCATCATCATAACGACGTTCCATTTTTTCATGTTCAGCTTCAGCTGTATGTTGATGACCGCCTTGTGAACCTTTGTGCTCTTGACTGTTGTGATGACTCATATCTTAATCCTTCAATAAACAGCGTTAATAATAAGTTGGTGTCTGTCTATGGGGTTTAATCTACGCTTATTTTAAAATTGAACAATATTCTTTTTTATAATCAAATATTCTATTTTTGATAATTGCCGAATATTGAAAATGGGTATATTAAGTGAAAATATACAGTGAGATAAAAATGAAAACATAGCTATTAAAAATAAACATTTATTTAGTAAATAATAAGAGCATTATTATTGGAAAAGGTATTTAAATTAATTAATAGGTATTTATTATGGTTGATAAACGTTCAGAGCATAAAGAACATTCTCATCACAATCATCGTGAAGAAAAAGTTAATGCCCCAAAAACTAAGTTAGAAGAAAAACAGCATTCACATCCTAAATTAAATAAACAAGATCATAGCAATAAAGAAGAGATTACACCTAAACCTAAACATAAAATGCATTGATTTAGATGTGAGTTTTTTATAATAGAATCCCTAACAATAATATTGTTAGGGATTTTTTTTATCTTGCATTTTAAATGCTGCTTATTTTTTAACACTACCTTATGGTATTTGTTTATTATCTGATCATTGGTGTTTTTGTTTAAATTGATGAGAGTGAGCTTGCTTACTTATTTTATTGGATGGTAAAAAAAATGGCCTAACTGATGTTAGACCATTTTTAGATTCGTTATTTAAGAACAACAAATACGGTTCTTATTAACTATTAACTTATGCTAGTAGTTCTTTAGCATTGTTAACGATGTTTTCAACAGTAAAGCCGAACATTTTGAATAGTTCTTCAGCAGGTGCTGATTCACCAAATGTTGTCATACCGATGATGCGACCGTTAAGACCTACATACTTGTACCAGTAGTCAGCAATACCTGCTTCGATAGCGATACGAGCAGTAACATCTGCTGGTAATACGCTTTCACGGTAAGCAGCATCTTGCTTATCGAACAAATCAGTAGCAGGCATAGAAACTAGACGTACTTGACGACCAGCGGCTGTTAGCTCTGCGTATGCTTCTGCTGCGATACCTACTTCAGAACCAGTAGCGATCAAGATTAGCTCTGGCTTACCAGCACAATCTTTAAGGATGTAACCACCCTTAACGATGTTAGCAACTTGCTCAGCAGTACGATCTTGTTGAGTTAGGTTTTGACGAGAGAAGATTAAAGATGTTGGACCATCTTTACGTTCAATCGCGTACTTCCAAGAAACAGCAGATTCAACTTGGTCACATGGACGCCATGTGCTCATGTTTGGTGTTAGACGTAGTGATGATACTTGCTCAACAGGTTGGTGAGTTGGACCATCTTCGCCTAGACCGATAGAATCGTGTGTGTACACTTGGATGTTCTGAATTTTCATCAGTGCAGCCATGCGTAGTGCGTTACGTGCGTATTCCATGAACATTAGGAATGTTGCGCCGTAAGGAACGAAACCACCGTG
>CAMQXY010000147.1 GCA_947039005.1 uncultured Photobacterium sp. | reverse complement strand
TTACCTGCATTACCTGCATCTCCCATTTCTTCTGCACTTCTTATTTTCCCTGCACTTAATCCTTGAGTATTAATACCGAGTTATGGTCAACTAGCGTCAAATAAAAATATAAAGAAAGAAGGTAATTCATGGACGCTGAATTTTGGCATAGCCGTTGGGCTGAAGATCGTATTGGTTTCCACTTAACCGACGTTAATCCATTATTAATAAAATACTGGCCTCGTGTTAATGCTCAACGCGATGATCGAGTATTAGTGCCGATGTGCGGTAAATCAGAAGATTTGGTTTGGCTAGCTGCGCGTCATAATGATGTTGTCGGCATTGAGCTAAGTGATATCGCCGTCAAAGCATTTTTTGCAGAAAACCTCTATACACCCTTAGTGACTGGGATCGGCTGTGAACATGTGTATTCTTTTGATGAGATCACGATTTATCAAGGTGATTACTTTAGCGTTCCGGTAGCACCCGTAGATGTAGTCTATGATCGTGCCGCATTAATCGCAATGCCGCAATCAATGCGTGAACGTTATGTTGAGCGTTTATTGCAGTTGATTAAGCCAGGTGGACGTATTTTATTAGTGACCTTAGATTATCCACAATCACAAATGGATGGGCCTCCGTTCTCAGTGCCTAAGGCTGAAATCGAGGTGTTATTCAGTGGTTGTAAGATCACCCATTTAGAACGTGATGAAGCAGACGCAACTCATCCTCGTCGTCAACGTGGCGTGGAACGCTTTGCTGAAGAAGTATGGTTAATCGAAGTCTAATAGACAAATAATCGCGTAGATAAAAAACAAAGGCGTCCATGTGACGCCTTTGTTGTCTTTATTGCGCCGCTAAGGCTATAGAATGACTCTAACGTCTGCCGCAGTAGCAATGGCATCCATTACTGCGGTATCAATGTCATCACGGCGTGTGAGCGCAACACCAAGACGACGGCGACCATTGATCTCTGGCTTTCCAAACAGTCTTACTTGTGTTTGCGGGCGAGATAACGCAGCAGTTAAGTTATCAAAACGAATATTAGTAGAAATACCTTCAGCAAGAATAACCGCAGAAGCCGATGCGCCATAGTGAGTAATATTCCCAATAGGCATTCCTAAAAAGGCACGAACATGCAATGCAAATTCAGATAACTCTTGAGAGATCAGCGTCACCATACCTGTGTCATGTGGGCGAGGGGATACTTCACTAAATAACACTGTATCGCCTTTAACAAACAGTTCGACACCAAATAAGCCATAACCGCCTAATGCATTTACAACCTTTTGAGCAACGTCCTCTGCGGCTTTTAGAGCAGCAGCCGTCATTTGTTGTGGCTGCCATGATTCACGGTAATCACCATCTTCCTGACGATGACCAATTGGCGCACAGAAATGCACACCATCAACTGCACGTACTGTGAGTAACGTGATCTCGTAGTCAAAATCAACAAAGCCTTCGACAATCACACGACCCGCGCCTGCGCGACCACCTTCTTGAGCATATTGCCATGCAGATTCAATATCAGTCGCGGTTTTAATGACACTTTGACCTTTACCCGATGAACTCATGATCGGTTTTACAACACATGGCATTCCAATACGATGTACAGAGGCTTCAAAATCTGCATATTGATCTGAAAATTCGTAAGGGGAGGTTGGAATCGCTAATGTTTCTGCTGCTAGACGACGAATACCTTCACGGTTCATGGTTAATTTAGTCGCGTTTGCGGTTGGCACCACATTCACACCTTGGCTTTCAAGTTCAACTAAAGTATCAGTAGCAATCGCTTCAATTTCAGGGACAACAAAATGCGGCTTTTCAAGGTCAATGATACGTTTAAGTTCATCGCCATCTAACATATCAATCACATGACTACGGTGCGCGACATGCATCGCTGGTGCATTCTCATAACGATCAACGGCAATCACTTCAAGACCAAGACGCTGACACTCAATAGCAACTTCTTTACCTAGTTCACCAGAACCAAGTAGTAATACACGGGTTGCATCAGAACAAGTAGCTGTACCAAACATTGATATTCCTTACGATTTGTCATTAAAGGTGAAATCTAAAACCAATAATACCTTATTTCCATATTTGCGCAATCGTTTGCTATTGATGTGATTAATGCGTGAGCATAACGTGAGGTAATAAAAAACCGCTTATCATAAGCGGTTTAAAAAAGGTTATTTTTTGCGGTTTTCCCAATGGGTGATAAAGGCGACTGAGAGAATAATAATTCCCGCACCAAGCCATAATCGTCCCGGTGGAGCCCAACCAAAGACTAGCCAACCGCCTAACACGTTTAGTGGTAATTTTGCATGGTCAAACGGCTGTACAAACGAGGCATCTGCTACTGCATATGCTTTGGCAATCGCCCATTGCGCTAAACCTGTTAATAAGCCCGCAAGAATTAATAGCCACCAGCTAAAACTCACTGTTGGCATCGTAAAGTCAGGCGCAGCTAAAATAAGATTAAACGGTGTCATCAGAATGAGCAGGTACATCACAATCGTGGTTGGTGATTCATTACTTGATTGTTTCTTCACCATTAATGAATAAGCCGCCCAGAAAAAGGCAGCACCCACAGGCAATAATGTCGCGATGTTAAAATCTTCAGACCATGGCTCAAGAATAATCATTGCACCAACAAAACCACCTAACGTTGCCAGCCAACGCGCTTTACCGACGGTTTCTTTTAGAATTAATCCTGAGCCAATAGTAGCAAACAGCGGTGAAATCATCAGCAGGGCAATGCCTTGCCAAATTGGAACTGGGTAAGCCAATGCCCATAACCATAATTGGATACCAATAACGGCAAAAAAGACCCGTAAGCAGTGTAACCAAAAGTGGTTTGTTTTAAGTGATTGCCGAATACCTAATGTACGTAGCCAAGGAAACATTGCTATTAAGGCAATAAAATATTGGATCAAAGCAACAGATGTAGAGGGAACATGCATTTTGATACTAAGGTACTGGGCTAAACTGTTTACGATAGCAAAGGCGAATCCAGCGATAAGCATCCATGCAGCACCTTGCAAAGGATTATGTTTTTGAGTCATTGTTATTGGCTTCTAATAATAGTTAGCGAGATAATACGCCTTTGATGTTTGATAGCCAACATTGATCAATATGAGGCAATAAAAAACCGCCACTAAGGCGGTTTCTGAGTATATTCAAATAAGTTAATGACTTAATAGGTTACATACGTTAATTGAACATCTGGGTTTAATGCTGTTAACAATGCCTGAGTGCGTGCGAATTGGCTTATTTTACTGTCAGCACTTTCTACTAATACCGCCTCAGTAATTTCAGACAGTGCATAGTTAGACATGTTCATATTAATCAATGCAACTTGTAACGGCGGTAGGCTAGGGTTGAAAGCCGCATTTTCTGCATACATGCCTTCAAAAATACATCCATCTTGAGCTTTTAATGCCACACCACTGAAGTTTTTTGAGTAAGGAGCGTGTGAACGGTTTGCAGCTTTACAGGCGCAAAGAGCCAGTTCTGAATTTTCTTCAATGCAAACCCCGTTATCGAAATCACTTAATAGACCGTCTTTAATGCCTAAATCAAGGGGACCAAATGAATCGGGTAGGTATTGTTGTAATGTCATTGGTTCGCGTTGTGGTAATTGAATTATCATATCGTTAGCTGATGTTAATTCATTCATAAACTGACGACAGTGACCACAAGGGCTGTAGTTAATAGTGACATCTTTAATGCCTACTTCACCCTTGATCCATGCATGGCTAATGGCAGATTGCTCGGCATGAATAGTACAAGCCATACTTGCATTTTCAAATTCCATGTTAGCGCCAAAGTAAAGGCGACCTGATGTGCCACGTACAATAGCACCGACATAGAAATTAGAAATAGGCACAACAGCATAAGAAGCAGCAATAGGAAGGAGAGCCAATCGAAGCTCAGTATCCGTCATCTGAGTTGTTGATAATAAAAATTCAAATTGCTCAGGACTAATAGTTGAGTCGAAATCTGAAGCTTCGATAATAGGCTTTAAAGCTGACGCCAATTCAGCAGGTAATAAGCTTAATGCTTTTATAACACGTGCGTGCATTGGGTGTTACTCCTTCATTGTTGATGGCAAAGCATTCTATGTGAATCACAACTCATTAGTAGTGATCTTGGTCACATTGTTGATTTTGCCATTACACCTATTACATTTGTGGGAGTGGCGTCACACTTGTTTCTGTAACAAAGTATACATTATTTCAATGACTTAGTAAAAATTGACCATTTAGGTTAATTAACATCCAACTGTATTCATAGGTTGTTAAGCATGTCCAAATAAACGTAATAGCAACGGAAACATCAGTGGGGCTAGTAGCGTGGTCATAATGCCGCAAATAACCAAGGCTAATGAACTAAACGCACCTTCTTGGTAGTTTTCTTCAACGGCTTTTGCTGTACCTAGCGCATGTGAAACCGTACCAATCGATAAGCCTTTTGCTAATGGATGCTTAACGCGGAATAACTTCATGATCGGGTAACCCAATACTGCGCCAAATAACCCAACAATAATCACCATGGCTGATGTGATCGCAGGGATCCCTCCAATTTGCTGAGAAGCTGCCATCGCAAGAGGAGTAGTGATTGATTTTGGTAAAATACTGGCCGCCAGTTGAGCATCAGCACCCATTGAGAACGCAATTGCAGTACCAAACGTCATCGATAACACACTACCCACAAAACAAGAGGTTAAAATAGTTTTCCACTTGCTGCGAATAAGTCCAATTTGTTGATACAAAGGAAACGCTAATGCAACAACGGCAGGGCCTAACAAATAGTTAATCACTTCATTTTGAGCGAAATAGGTTTGGTAAGGCACATCTAACCATTTCAGTGCCAGAATCATTACAATAAGCGTGATCAAAAGAGGGTTGAAAAAAGGGTTTTTGATTTTCATTGCCAAATAGCGCGCAGAATAGAAGCACACTAACGTTGCCACTAGCCAGATCATGAGTTTTTCTCCTTATGGTGTACCGCTAAACCAATCACAATTAATACAATAACTGTGCTGCCAAGGGTGCTTGCAAAAATAATGGCGGCGTTGTTTTCAATCACACCTAAGTAATTCATTAAACCAACACCAACAGGCACAAATAATAGCGCCATGTGTTTAATTAATAGGTTACAGGTACTTTCAACCCACTCGGCACGACAAATGCCAGTGACAAGACCAATAAAGAGGATAAACAAACCAATGATACTACCTGGGACGGGTAATCCAGATAAATGTTGAATACCTTGTCCTAAAAAGAAACAGATCATAACGATTGCAAATGAACGTATGTAACTCATGTGTACAGAAACTCTTAAATGTTTTATTCATCATACAAATAAACATGACAATTGTCACACTAATTTGTGAGGATTACTGAACTATATTTATTTTTGTCGATAAAACAAGCACTAATGTTACTTTGTTGTCAAAATCCAACAGCCAACCAGTAGTGTAAATGTAATTAGTATTAAGAGGGCAATAATGGTGTTATTACTATTAATAATCTTATTAAATGGTTTTTTTGATTTATTTTTAACGGTAGTCGGCCATGAGACGGGGGTTTTTAGGGGGGGGATTTCATTGCGGATTGATGCTATGTTAGGGAGCGACACCCGAAAGCCATAATTAGGAATAATATAGATAGGTATTGCCATTTTACCATTGCGGAGTAATTTTTTAGACAAAGACAGTAATAAAATATTCAGATCATAATGATGATCGCAACTTTCTTCATAGGCATTGGGGTAGGTAAAGGTATAACGATATACAGATTCAGTGCTAACCACTTCACCAGCGAGATAACACAGTGATGCTAAGAAGCGAGATTCATCATCAGTTAATAGCGTTTGCTGATTGTCGTGCCACCGAAGTAGTCTATTTTCAGGAATAAAATCAATCCCTTCAAATCGATAACATTTTATTTTTATTTTTGTCGTCATCATGTCACCTACATGTAAATCCTTCGAGCATAAACTCGCTCAATAGCATTAAGTGTTGTCGTGATTACGGTAATCATCAAATAATGGGTCTTATTAATAATAAAAAAGCTCATCACAATTTTAATATGATGAGCTTAATGTTGTTTAAAATCTGTAACCAAATGAATTACATTAATTTATTAATATAGTCATACAATGATTTCATGATCTTCATTTTATTTTCATTTGATTGGCAATCTAATGCTGCGGCTTCAAAGTTTTCCATGTATTTAGCCATGTTTTCTTCAAAGAAATCTTGGCAGTGATGCTTCCAACGTTGCTGTTCTTGATAGGTTAACGTTAATGGGTAATTACGCGCACGATAGCGGAACAACAATGGCTTAATACGCTCATCTTCAACATTAATTTCCAATGTTGCTAATGAATCAATGGGCGTTTCACGAATAATATCCATCGTAGAACGATCAGCGGTAGAGAAGAAGCCATCATAAAGCATAGTATCGACGTTACCATTATTGGCGTATTCACGTTTAACACTGAACATTTCAAGCAACTTCGCACGAACTTCAGGGTGCTGCTTTAATAACGCCAAATGTTTAAGGCATAATTCACGATCAATACCTAATCGTGCCGCATCTTCAGCTTTTAAGGTTTTCGCTGGCGCAAGTACAGGGCACTTATTTAAATGCACTTCTTTAATCGGTACAGGTAATTCGTCAGGGCCAAGATCGATACGTTTGGTATATAAACGCTCACGCAGTTGATCGGCATTAAGCTCAATTAATGGGGTAGGATCTTGGGCAAGGTTAACGCAGATCACCGCATTTTTATTATCAGGATGCCATGCCATCGGCACGATCCAACTGGTATTGCCACATTCAGTACCGAACATACCCGATACATGCACAATCGGAGTTAGATCAACAATATCGATCAGATCTTGTAATTTACGCTTATGACGCAACTCAAACAGGTAATCAAACAGCTTAGGTTGGTTTTGCTTTAAAATCTTCGCCAGCTCAATAGTGGCGTACACATCAGCCATAGCATCATGGGCATTCGCGTGTTCAATGCCATTCGCGATAGAGAGCTTCTCAAGCTTAAAGCTCGGACGACCTTCATCATCTGTAGGCCAGTTAAGCCCATCAGGACGCAATGCATAACAAGTACGCATAATATCGAGTAAATCCCAACGAGAGTTACCGTTTTGCCACGCCCAGCCATATGGGTCATAAAAGTTACGGTATAACGCATAACGGGTAACTTCATCATCAAAGCGAACATTGTTATAACCAATTACACAGGTATTTGGCTTTGACAGTTCTGCATGAATTTGAGCAATAAACTCAGGCTCTGATAAACCTTTCTCCATTGCTTCTTGTGGCGTGATACCCGTAATCAAACAGGCTTCAGGTGAAGGAAGGTAATCGGCTGGTGGCTTACAATAGATCACCAAAGGCTCACCGATGATGTTCATCTCCATATCGGTACGCACCCCTGCAAACTGGCAAGGGCGATCATT
>CAMQXY010000146.1 GCA_947039005.1 uncultured Photobacterium sp. | reverse complement strand
AATAAAGTTTGTACACTAATTAGACGGCAAATTTACGCCGTCTTTTTTATTTAATGTCATCATTAAGACAACTGTCTCATTTATATAATTCTGCAATACAATTATTCGCTCACTCCAAAATACTATATTTTCTCACTATACTTTTTATATATTCAATTATAAAACAAAGCATCATTAATAATATAAATCGTTAAAAGGAAATAACATGAAAAAAACATCTTTAATTTTAGTGATGTCAATAATATTATTTGGCTGTAATTCTGATGATATAAAAAGCGCTATCGATAATGTAAATAATGTTATTGATAATGCTGGTGATGCAATTGATAGCCTTAATGATATTACAAGTGATCATGATGATATTGCTGAATTAGATACTCATTCATTTACCAACACCCAAAAACAACATTATGCACAAATTTCTACTGACGTTAATACTCTCGTTTTATCTGTCGCGGGAGTGTGTGTCGATAAACAAGATGGTATCAACCCTGATTTTACGACATTAAACTGTAATATTGCAGATCACCTTACCGATCTTGCCATCACTGAATTTTCAGATATAACGCTCCTTAATGGCAAACTTGATATCACTCGCCAAAACGAAAATCTCTTTATTATAAAGACAAATGAAAATGTGACATTTAAAGCACCAATAATTAGTAGTAATACTATCAGTTACCAATTACAAGGTGACAATAAGATTACACTTCAATTATCAAACGAAAACGATCCATCACTCACAACAAGTTTCAGCGGTTTTTATACTGACGGAAGCCAATCAGATAATAGTTCTTGGACAATAGCATCAATCAACGATCAATCTTTTTCCTTCACAGATGATGATAATACTCAGCTTGTCGCACTAACTAACGGTCAAGCACAACTGATCAGTAAAGATAATCAAACCTATAGTTGGTCAACCAATACAATCGGCAAAGTCGTCTTAAAAGAACAATAAAATGCACATCTTTGACATCCTCCCCTAGCTGAAGGTTTACGCCTAACTGATAAAAGGTATCACTCCATAATTGTGCTGATGCCTTTTTGCTCTATTTATGCGACAACATCATTAAAAAGACCAATCACTCATAAAGAAATCACTATACAACGCCTTATCTTTGATCGAATATAAATTCGTGTGCATATAATCATAAAAAGGACTATTGATGTATTCATTTCTAAACACTAAACGTTCTCTCAATGAACGGTTAGATCTCTTTGTTTCTTCTGTACAAAAAATTCATCCTGAAATTGTAGGTATTGCTGTTACACGTATGGATGATCACGATAATCTGTATTCAGTTTATCGTAGCCCTGATTATGGTGATAACTTTCCAACATTTATTGCATCTATCACTAAATCGCCACGGTTAAGTAAAATGCGCTCATCTTTAGAGCCGAGCATTATTGATAATATGCTTTCTCATCAATCGTCAGTAAAACGCATTCATTTACGACTATTACAAAGCCACTGTATTTCAAGCATGGCATGCCCAATCTACACCAATGGTACTTTTATTGGGGTACTCTTTATTAATGCCAAAATAAAAGATTTCTTTAGTGATAAAGTTGATTATTTCACTGCTTTCTCAATTCTTATTACACTACTTATTACTGATGATTTTAATAATAAAAAAGCATTCCATTCTATTGTCAAAACAGTCTTATTATTGAGTCACCATAAAGATCCAGAAACCCAAAACCATTTAAAAAGAGTCGCTGAATATAGTCGTTTAATTGGGCTTTACTTAGCTAAAAAGAGAAAATGTGACGGTAATTTTGTTGATTCTGTTTATCACTTTTCTGATATGCATGACATAGGTAAATCTTTAATTCCAGAGGAGATTCTATATTCAACTGAAATATATACCGATGAAGAAAGAGCGATAATGAATCAACATCCAGAATTAGGTTGTCAATTGTTATCAAATATATTAACCACCTTTAAATATGATAATAATAAAGAGCTTAGTATTATTCTTAACATTATTCGTCATCACCATGAACGATACGATGGTAATGGCTACCCTAATAAATTAAAAGGCTCTGACATTCCATTAGAAGCGCGTATCGTCACCGTGGCTGATGTTATAGATGCACTATTAAGTCATCGTCCTTATAAACAACCATGGTCAATAGAAGATGTCGAGCTGTATTTAATTAATGGATCAGGAACGTTATTCGATCCTCTGTGCATTGATGCTATTTTACACTCACTCGATAAAGTCACACTGATTCAAAACCGTTATCCCGATGTTATTGAAGAAGAGTTACAACCATAACTATTCTTTACTATGCCAAAATATCAGCACATCTGACAAATAGGGCTACCTATTAATTAAAGTTCTTGTTCATTATCAATTAGACAATGATCTTGATGTTATTTTTATTAACATTCGTGATATTTAACAAAATTTATGACCTTAAATTTATCGTTGAGCGTTAAATTTCACGAATGAAAATTGATCTAAATAATAAAAAACAAATTAATAAACCTATTTTTATAAAATCTATCTTGTTAAAACGCCCACTTATACCCACACAAAATAAACATCCCTTTTTGTCATATACGGCATAATTTTACTTATGGTTACAACAAGAAGATTAAATTGCTAAATTTTGCATAATAATTGATATTTAGTGCATACATTATCACTTTATAGCGATTTATATTTTGCACAGTTCAATTGATCACCCCACAGCGGCGGATTCAAAAAAGTCATGGCAAGTTCCTGACACCTTAATCATCATTTTTATGGTCGGTGTATTAGCGACCATTCTGACTTATCTCATTCCTGCAGGTAGTTTTTCGCAGCATGCTGTGAGCTTTATTGCCGATGGCGTTGAAAAAACACGTACCGTTATTGACCCCGCATCTTTTAAATATGCAGTTGATGCTAATGGTGAAAAAATCTATAACACCGTTGGTTTTTTTAGTGCCGGTGGTGGTATAGGCTTAATGAACTTTATGTTCGAAGGCTTAGTTTCTGGCGACAAATGGGGATCGGCTATCGGTGTGATTATGTTCATGCTGGTTATCGGTGGTGCATTTGGTGTCGTCATGCGCACTGGTGCCATTGATGCGGGTATTTTAGCACTAATCCATAAAACAAAAGGCAATGACTTTTTATTCATTCCCGCTCTATTTGTCTTATTTTCATTGGGTGGTGCTGTCTTTGGAATGGGTGAAGAAGCGATAGCCTTTGCGATTATTATCGTGCCATTAATGCTTCGCCTTGGTTATGATGGTATTACTACCGTCATGGTCACTTATGTTGCGACCCAAGTCGGTTTTGCATCATCATGGATGAACCCTTTCTCGGTAGCTATTGCGCAAGGCATTGCAGGCATTCCGGTGCTTTCAGGGATGGAACTTCGTATTCCAATGTGGATCGGTTTCACCTTAATGGGTGTTATCTTCACCATGCGTTATGCGGCAAAAATCAAACGCAATCCAGAATTATCTTATAGCTTTAAAACTGATCAATTTTTACGTGAAAAAACTGCTGATGTTAAGCCATCACAATGGAATATCGGTTATACCTTAGTAATAACAACAGTTGCGATCACAACAGGTTGGGTTGTGTGGGGAGTCGTTGCACATGCATGGTATATCCCTGAAATCGCATCCCAATTTTTCACTATGGGCTTTATCGCCGGTATCATTGGTGTCATTTTTAAACTCAACGATATGACATTCAACGACATTGCAACCTCATTTAAAGAAGGCGCTGGCGTAATGTTAGCCCCTGCGCTACTTGTCGGTTGTGCTAAGGGCGTATTATTGATTCTCGGTGATGGCTCTGCTGATGAACCTAGTGTACTTAATAGTATTTTAAACAGTGCTGGCGGCGCAATCAGTGGCATTCCAGATGTGGCGGCGGTATGGATCATGTATCTATTCCAATCGGTGTTTAATTTCTTTGTAACATCAGGATCAGGTCAAGCAGCACTAACAATGCCATTATTAGCGCCTTTAGGAGACATTGCGGGTGTTTCTCGTCAAGTAACAGTACTTGCGTTCCAGTTAGGCGATGGCTTTACCAATATCGTAGTACCAACATCAGCATCATTAATGGGCACATTAGGGGTTTGTCGTATTGACTGGGGTGATTGGATCCGTTTTAGCTGGCGTTTTATGTTGTTATTGTTCATCACTTCAAGTGTGACGGTTGTTGGTGCTCACCTCGCTGGGTTTAATTAATCACATGACCAATACCAAGATCATAACGACCCAACTCACAGGCGACATTATTAATAATATTGCGGTGATCTCAGCATTAAATGTGGATGATCTCGCCATTGGGCAGCATCAATTTTGGTTCAACGTTGCCACCAATGCACTTAATCAAGACCAACATTTACCTGTGTGGGTATTTAAAGGCCAGCAAGCGGGTAAAAAAGTGATGATCACCGCTGGCATTCATGGTGATGAACTCAATGGTATTTTAACCGCACAACAACTGGCTCGTCAGCTACAAAACACTGAGATCTGTGGCTGTGTGATCATTGTTCCTGCGATTAACTTATCGGGTATTATTCATCACCATCGTGATTTCCATGGCGCGGATCAAGATTTATCAACCGTCAATCTTAATCGCTATTTCCCTGGTAACAATCAAGGTAATGCCGCTGAACGTTATCTTGCTAAACTATGGCATCACCTACTGCTACCCAATGCTGATATTGCGATAGATTTGCATACTCAAACCACGGGAACCTGTTATCCATTGTATGTGTTTGCCGATTTTCGCGTTGAGTCTGCACTGGCAATGGCAAGATTAATGACACCCGATGCGATCTTAAATGATCCCGGTGATGTTGGCGTATTAGAAACGGTATGGAATCAACATGGGGTTAGCGCGATCACAGTTGAAGTTGGCAGTGGTAAAATCACCCAACCTGAACTCATTACTCGCGCAGTGGCGGGTGTGATGCAAATTATTACTCATCAACAACAATTAGCAGCGATGACCATTGAACCTTGTGCGATAGAAGCCAGCAATATCACCTCTATTCGTGCAGATATCGGTGGGCTAACACTCGCAAATGTTGAAATGTTAACGTCAGTGAAAAAAGATGATCTGATTGCCACTCAATATGATCTGTTTGGTAATATCATTAAACACTACACTGCCCCCTGTGATGGCACCGTATTAAGCCACAATACCGATGCGTTACGCGACGCTGGTGCATTAATTGTACGTCTTATTCATGATTAATATGTAACCTTTCTTACCACCACAATACCCATGCTAGGATAATGATTAGCATGGGTTATTGTGAAGCTAATACCCATTCCCATAACGCATTAACCCCTACCTAAGCGCCCTCTTTTATCACCAAGATCATACAAATAAATACCACTAGCCGTTAATTTGTCATAATTTTCAGAGATCATATACCAACTAGCGTGCTATTTATGCTTTACTTGAGTAATAATAATCACTTAAAAGCATAACAAAGGAATCTTATGGTGAAGTATCTCAAATCAATCAAATATCTATTTGTCGTGTTACTGCTAACACAACTAACAGGCTGTGGTATCAACACAATTCCCACTCTTGATGAACAAGCCAATGCTGATTGGGCTCAAGTACAAAACAACTATCAACGTCGGGCGGACTTAATTCCCAATTTAGTCGCAACGGTTAAAGGCTATGCGGCTCACGAAAAAGACACGTTAGCTGCGGTGACAGAGGCACGCTCTAAAGTATCCTCAATGCAAATAACACCTGAAACGCTCAATAACCCTGCTGCATTGAAGAAGTTTGAAGCGGCTCAAGGTCAATTAAGCAGTGCACTATCACGCCTTATGGTTGTGTCTGAGCGTTATCCAGAGCTTAAAGCTAATCAACAATTTATTGCACTCCAAGCACAGTTAGAAGGTACAGAAAATCGTATCGCTGTTGCACGTCGCGATTACATCAATGCAGTAAGAGCCTTTAATACTGAAATTCGCACTTTCCCTGGTCGTTTATGGCACTGGGCAATGTATAGCGATCTAAAAATCAAACCTAACTTTACAGCAACTACCCCTAATGCTGATGTTGCACCTAAGGTTGCGTTTTAAATGAAAAAACTCCTACTTATCTGTGGGCTTTTGTTGTTCATCAGTCAGAATGCATTGGCTGCAATCACTTTCCCTGCATTAACAGGGAGAGTGGTTGATGACGCTCATATGCTCAATCAAACGCAAACTCAGCAACTTGAGCAGACGCTTGCCGCAGAAGAAAAATCATCATCCAATCAAGTAGTGGTAGTAACCGTACCCTCAACTAATGGCATTCCTATTGCCGATTATGGCTATCAGTTAGGTCGTGCATGGGGAATTGGTCAGAAACAACATGACAATGGCGTATTGTTAATTATCGCTAAAAATGACAAAAAAATGCGTATTGAAGTCGGTTATGGCTTAGAAGGTGCGCTACCTGATGCGATTGCAATTAATATCATTAACCAGCAGATTAAACCGGCTTTCAAAGCGGGTCAGTTTGCAACGGGGATTGATAATGGTGTCACGGCAATCATTGCTGCGATCCATGGCGAATATAAACCCGTAGTTACTGAGGATAAACCGCCTTACGATTTCTATTTGTTTATTCTGTTTGTGGTTATTATTCAAATTGTCGCTTTTAGCCGTCGACGCCGTAATCGTTCAACCTATTATGGTCGTAATGGTGACGTATTCAGCAGTGGCGGCTTTGGTTCATCAAACCGCGGTGGCTTCGGTGGTGGTTTTGGCGGCAGTAGTGGCGGTAACAACAACGGTGGTTTTAGTGGTGGCGGTGGTGGCTTTGGCGGCGGCGGTGCATCAGGAGGATGGTAATGAAATTATTTACAAACGAGCAGCTACAAACGATTAGCCAAACCATCAGTGATATGGAAAAAACCACTGACGCTGAGTTAATCGCTGTGATGGCAACCAAAGCTGATGATTATTACTTTGTTCCGACATTATGGGCGGCTATTATTGCGCTGTTTGTTCCGGCACTGTTAACGATTACCCCGTTATGGTTAGAGCTAACCGATATTTTATGGGTACAATTAAGCGCCTTTATTGTTCTAACCTTGATCTTTCGTATTCCAGCAATTAAGTATCGGTTATTGCCTAAAGCAGTTAAACATCGTCGTGCAAGTCTTATTGCTCGTGAGCAATTTTTAGCCAATGGTGTTCATCGCACTAAACAACATTTAGGGGTAATGATCTTTGTTTGTGAAGCGGAGCATTATGTCGAAATTCTAACCGATTACGGCATTAGCGAGTGTATCAGCGATGAAGCATGGCAACGTTTAGTACGCGATTTTACCAAAGATGTTAAAGCAGGCAGAACATTTGAAGGCTTTATTCTTTGTTTACAGCAATCGGGTAAATTATTGACTAATGCCCTGCCTTACACGGAAGAAAAGAATGAATTACCTAATTGTTTAGTCGTTATTGATTAACGTGTGAAACAATTCACCACTACTATTAATTGTTGAAATAGCCTGAGGTTATTTCAACAATTTATT
>CAMQXY010000145.1 GCA_947039005.1 uncultured Photobacterium sp. | reverse complement strand
AGTGTTGTACATAAGGTCCATAAAGTAGTTGCCTTGATTAGCATTTTTTTATTTCATTAACTGAATGATAAGCAAGTATGTCGTATATAAAATAACACTATAATCGCAACAAAATTACAACGTAATAGTGTGGTTTGCATATAAAATATAATATATGGATGTCAAGGTACGGTAACAAAAGAATTCAAGGTTGAATATATGCTTACAATAGCGATAACTGCACCGAATAAAGCCATTTTATCAGAGCGCATTCGAAAATTGATCAATGGGCTTTCTAATGGCGTTTATGAACGTGAAGAAACCATCAAATTGTGTTTATTAGCTGCCTTAGCGGGTGAAAGTGTATTTTTGTTAGGTCCACCGGGCATTGCCAAAAGCTTAATTGCTAAACGATTAATTCAAGCTTTTGATAATAGTGATTTTTTCGATTATTTAATGACCCGTTTTTCAACCCCAGAAGAAGTGTTCGGACCCTTGTCGATTCAAGAACTAAAAGATAACGGTAAATATGTCCGCTTAATTGATGGCTATTTACCGACAGCGCAAGTGGTTTTTCTTGATGAAATTTGGAAAGCGGGTCCGGCTATATTGAATACATTATTAACCGTAGTCAATGAGCGTACTTTTAAAAATGGTCAAGATATCTTACCGATACCAATGCGGTTGTTGATTACAGCTTCCAATGAACTGCCAGATGCAGATAGCGGCTTGGATGCATTATATGATCGAATGTTAGTACGGGTGTTTGTTAATCGTATTCAAGAAAAACGTAATTTCAAATCAATGTTAATGGGGGGCGGTAATACAGTCACTGTGATTGATCCTGCATTAACGATTAAAGACGATGAATATCAAAGCTGGCAAGTTCACATTGACGATGTAACATTAACTGACACTCTCTTTGAAAAAATTCACCAATTAAAATCAATGATAGAATCCCGTACTGATGAGATCTCCGCTGAGGCAACAGAGAGTGAACTGTATATTTCCGATCGACGTTGGAAAAAATCGGTACGGTTACTTAAAGCGAGCGCATTTTTCAATGGTCGTGATCATATTAACCCACTTGATTTATTACTATTACAAGATTGTTTATGGCATAGCCCAGAATCACGCAATGTCATTGTTAGTATTATGAAGTCGTTTGCCACTCAATATATTTTTAATCAACAAGATGCTATTGCTGACGCCAAAGAAGCACATGTCATTATAGATACTATTAACCGCGATATTTGTACACAATTAGTATTAACGTTTATGCGTGAAAGTACGATGCGTAAAGAATGGTTTAAATATAATTTTGCTACTGCAACTCGCTTTAGCATTAATAATAATCCACGGATGATTAAGCTCGTCATGTTACAGCAAAATACCTCAGTGTCAGAGCAAGAGCTGGGTGATAGTCGGTGGGTATATATTGATGGTGATGAGTTTGATAAGAAAATTCGAACAGGAAAATGTGATATTTATGGTTATGTAAATAAAAATACCCGTTTATGTCGTCTACAGTTTGAAATAGATGCTGAAAATCGATTAGTTATTAAAGATATTGCGAATAGGCCAGTATTTGTGGGTATGACGAGTAATAAAGGACTAACAATTGCGCAACAGCAGCAATGGCAACAACACGTTGATCAAGCGATGGCTAAAATTACCGACTCTGAACACAATATTATTAAAGCGCGTACTTTGTTCCATGGTGCATTACCGCATAATTTTATCAGTGACGATTTCCCGACATTGATAGAACAAAGCCTCAGTGATTGTGTTGATGAAGTCGCAGAATTGAAGCTGGTGGCTGAAAAAAGGGCGTTTAGAATTACTCACATGGATGAATATTTTTCGCAGCAGTGATTTGAAATAACAAGCAGCATGGTAATAGACCGTCATTATTGATGGCTGCAGAAGTAAGTCTAGGAGTAAAAATCCCATGAAAAATCAAATTATGAAATGGCGTGGGAAGATGATAAAAAAGACGGTTAAAGGATCGGTTGTTGAGCAATTTAGTGATGAAATAAAGTTATATCAGCAAGTGTGCACATGGAATCAAGCGTATTTTATTACTCATTCCGAGCAAATAGTTAAACAGCTTGAAGGACCGTCAGCGTTCTATTTTAAAGCTAAAAGTTTACTGGCTAAAGAACAAAATAAACATAATCCGATGTCTCAACGTTTTTTTTGTGATAAATGGTATGACTATCTAGCTCATGCATTGCGAGAAGCCCAAGAGTCGGAAGTTGAAGAGCAAAAAGATCAATTGCTAAAAGATCTTTATCAACGTATTGAAACGATCAAAAAAATGGCGACAGTGACTGATGCGGGTGATAGCACTAAAGCCGGACGTTTATGGGACATGGCACAAGCGAAGTTGACTAAAACAGATGTTGATGTAATGAAGAAAATTGTCGCGTTTTTGGAAAAGAATAACGGCCTTCAAGATATCGCTGAAAAGTTAGGTCGAATGGCGAATGAAGTTGATGATCCTAATAAAGAACGACTAAAAGCCGAACAAATGAAGCTGGTGGAAGAAATCAGTGACAATGTCACCGATGATATTGTCGGGATCCATGAAAGTGATGATCTGACTAAATTGTTACCGAATGAAGTGATGTTTTTAGCTTATCCTGAACTTGAAGTGATCTTTTATAAGCACTTAGCCGAGAAGCGATTGATGAATTATCGTATGCAAGGCATCCAGCGTAAATTACGTAAAGTAAAAGCATTTCAGCGACAAACTAAGCAGGTTGATCAACCCAAAGGACCGTTTATTGTTTGTATTGATGCATCTGGCTCAATGTCTGGTTATCCTGAAAATTGTGCCAAAGCATTGGCATACGGTTTAATGCAAATAGCATTAGTTGAAGAGCGTGATTGTTTTGTGATTATGTTTTCAACCCAACAGATAACTTATGAGTTGACTAAGCAAGATGGATTAAAGGAAGTGGTTAACTTTTTGTCGTATTCATTTCATGGTGGTACGGATCTGGGTCCAGTGCTTGATCAGTCGATTGATCTTATGGCTGACGGTAAATATAAAAATGCTGACTTGGTGGTATTGTCTGACTTTATTGCGCCTAGCCAACCCGAAGCAATGCAAGCAAGAGTACAAAAGTTAAAACAGCAGAAAAACCGCTTTCATGCCGTGAATTTATCTAAATATGGCAACCCAGAATTACTGGATTTATTTGATCATTGCTGGTCTTATCATCCATCAACGTTAACCCAACTTGGGCGATTATTTAAAATTCGTTAGTCTCTATTTTTTAAGTTATAAATTACTGATTTGGTACTTATTTTTTATTATATAAAGCCTGAAATTGTTAAGATCCCACATTATTTGATTGTAAAATATTCAGTCAGTGCTTTTTTCCATTGGTTACTTTTACGAAATTGTAATAGCTCACGATTAATCTCTTCATCATAAGGACTATTTTCACCAAGCACGATCCCATAATTTTGTTTTTCAAATTGATAGGGAAGAACCTGCAATTGTTGGAAATCACCTCTGCTTTTTGCCTTTTTTATTTGATACCGTAGAATCGCATCGTCATCGACAACGGCATTGATCTCGCCATTATCTAACGCAATCAGCATCGCAGCAACGGTTGGATAGGTTTTATGGGTAATACTATGATTGGTTAAAAAATTGGATGAAGTTGATGATTGTTTGGCACCCGTGATGACATTATCTAAATCATTAGGGCTTTTAATATCACTATTGATTAATCCTAAGGTAAATGAACTTGCAAGAACCGCAGTAATACTGGCAATAAAGAGGGTTGTAAAGACGGCTAATAAGACGGTGATCACGCGACCCGCCAATGTTTTAAATTCATAATAATTAAAGGGACCTTTAGTGATAAATAATAACCCTAAGATAAACCCTTCAACTAATCGTGCCGAGCGTGATTGCATTGAATAAAGTTTATCGTTAACGCGATGTTCAAGTAGGTAATAAATCCCACCGACAGTAGCTGCAGCGATTGATATAACCAACAGAATATTTAAGAGTCTTTTATTAAAAATGATACTGATGAAGGTTTCCCAATGACTTTGTTGTTTAATCGCAATAGCCAAATTTGTTTCATAAAAGGAATGGGAAAAATCTAATATTTCTTCACGCTCAGGGGTAATAGAAATACACGATAAACCAATATCAAGTTTTCCACTGGCAACGGCAGCAAGTAGATCTTTAAGCGGCAGTACTTGAACCGTATATTTAAGGTCGAGTTTGGTCGCTATATTCTCCCACAATAAAAACGTTAGCCCTTGATAATCATTGGACGCATCAATAATGACAAAAGGAGGACAAGAATAAGTGCCTATCTGTAGTGTTTTAGCATGAATGCTTGAATCTAGCATGGCTGCTTGAGCTTGAGCTTGAGCTTGGGCGTTAGGAGAATAAAATAGCACTAAAAGGCTGAGAGCCGTCATTAATAATAATGAGTACAAAGGCGAGAGAGAATGCTGAGATGAAGGGGAGAGAATTGCCATAATATCACTCCTAGCAAGGTGACTTCATATTTAAGTATAAGTGCTTCTTTAAGAATAATAGAGATTACAACTCACCGTTTATTGCGATAACGTTGTTAGATTTTAGAATCGAGAATGGGTATTTTTTATGAGTCCTTTTGCTATTAATGGTAAATTTAATAATAGAAAAGACAATTGTTAGCTACAATTGGGTGTTTTTTGTGCATTTGATCGTTAAGGTGCTAAGGTTATCAGGGTTTAGCATGTACAATGCTGCGCTTAATTGTATTTGATTCCTGCGAGTAGCAAAGATGACCCAGAAGAAAGCCGCACAGCCTAAACAAGGCCTACATCCACGTAACCCACATCGTGCGCGTTATGACTTTGCGACATTAACTCAAGCAACACCTGAGCTAGCGCAATATGTTAGTGAAAATGCTTATGGTGATCTTTCCGTAAACTTCTCGGATCCACTTGCAGTTAAAACGTTGAATAAAGCGTTATTAAAGCATTTTTATCATGTTGATTACTGGGATATCCCTGCGGGTTTCCTATGTCCACCTATTCCTGGTCGTGCTGATTATATTCATTATATTGCAGATTTATTGGCGCAATCTAATGGCGGCGCTATTCCTGAAGGTAAAGGTGTTCGTGGTCTAGATATCGGCATTGGCGCAAACTGTGTTTATCCAATCATTGGTCATCGTGTGTATGGCTGGCAGTTTGTGGGTTCTGAAATCGACAAATTAGCAGTCAAGTCTGCTAAATTCATTGCCGCGAACAACTCTAGCTTAAAAGGTGCTATTCAAATTCGTCTTCAAAATCATGCTGATAATATCTTTACTGATGTGATTCAAGATGAAGAAGTGTTTGATTTTACAATGTGTAATCCGCCATTCCACGGCTCAGAAGAAGAAGCAATGGCTGTCTCTGAGCGTAAAGTGCGCAATCTAACGACTAACTCAAACAAAAAGCGTCAAGCGCATGGTCGTAGTAATAAGCTTTCGGCAGTTAATGCGAAATCTGACTCAACAACGCCAGTGCTTAACTTTGGTGGTCAAAAGGCTGAATTGTGGTGTACCGGTGGCGAAGTTGGTTTCATTAAAAAGATGATCAACCAAAGTGCAACCAAAGCGACACAATGTTTCTGGTTCACAACACTTGTTTCTAAGAAAGAAAACCTTGGCGTTATTTACAAGCAGCTTGAAAAAGTGAGCGCATTCCAAGTAAAAACCATTGAAATGTCACAAGGGCAGAAAATCTCGCGTGTTGTTGCATGGACGTTCCTAAACGAAGAACAACAAGCAGAATGGCAAGCAGAACGCTGGGCATAATGTTTCTGTAATACATACCCGTATTGATAACAAGCGACCTTGATGGTCGCTTTTTTTATGGCTGCGATTTAATGGCGTAATGTATTGATAAAGGCGTTATCAAGTTGTACAGGAAAAAAAGTTGTACAACTATAAATTATTGGCTACATTTATTGTACAACTTTTAACAATTGTACAACCTTGGTGTGAGGGTTTGGAGGCGGCATGGGAATTCCTGTTGGTATTAGCGCTTGTGTTTTAGGGCAGAAAGTTCGTTTTGATGGTGGGCATAAGCGTAATCGTTTTGCGGATGAAGAATTGAGTGAATACTTTGATTTTAAACCGGTGTGCCCTGAAGTAGGGATTGGGATGACAGTACCGCGTCCAACGATTCGTTTACAAGATAACAGTGATCGGATTGCGTTAGTCAACTCCAAAGATCACGAGATTGATTATACCGATCAAATGATCGCATTTGCAGATAGTCAATTGCCTAGTTTTGAACATTTACGCGGTTATATTGTTTGTGCTAAATCACCCACCTGTGGCATGGAACGGGTTAAATTATATTTAGATAATGGTAATTCAGTTGCTGGTGGCTCGGTCGGTATTTATACACAACGATTGATGGATAGAATGCCATGGCTACCGATTGAAGAAGACGGACGGTTACAAGATCCGGTATTACGCGAGAACTTCATTTTTCGAATTTATGCCTTAGATGATTTATACCGTTCGATTGCGGATGGGGTAACCCGTGACAGTATTATTAAATTCCATTCCCGTTATAAATTGTGTCTGATGGCGCATGACCCACAAGCCTATCGTGTATTAGGACCCTTTGTTTCTGATATCCATAAATGGGATGACTTAAATGCATTCTTTGTTGAATATCGGCAGTTATTTATGGACGCATTAAAGCAAAGAGCCAGCCGTAAAAATAACACCAATGTATTAATGCATATTCAAGGCTATTTCAAACGTGATTTAGATAAGCCACAAAAAGCAGAGTTCCGTGATGTGATTATGCGTTATCGTGACGGTAATTTACCTTTAATTGCCGCTTTAACGCTTATTAATCATCATTTAAAAGTTCATCCTGATAGTTATTTATCTGATCAAGCTTATTTAGAGCTTTATCCTGAAAGCTTGAAACTACGGTATTCATTGTAAGTAATAGGTTGTTATTGCATCCATTGGTTATTTTAAAGAGGTTTTATGAGTGATCTTACTGACACAAAATTATTTGCCATCAGTGAGGTTTCTGAAATGACAGGGGTCAACTCGGTAACATTAAGAGCATGGCAGCGTCGTTATGGATTATTAGTACCTCAACGAACACCAAAAGGTCATCGGTTATATACAGTAGCTGATGTCGCGAAGATTCAGTTGATTCTTGATTGGTTAGCCAAAGGGGTTTCTATTGGCAAAGTGAAACCGTTATTGGCGGGCGGTTGTGATCCTGTATTACAACAATCACAACCATTAGATATAACAGCCGATATTATTTGTGCGGTACAAGCATTAAATGGCTTTAAATTAGAACGACTGATCAATGAAGCATTGAAAATATATCCGTATAAGGTCATTCAACAGCGTTTATTACCAGAAGTGAGTGCTGTGATTGAACATCAAGATAATCCGTTAATTACGGTGCAAAAAAGTTTGTGGTCATCAGTTTTAACTGTTTGTTTTATTAACGTTATTACCAAGATTAACGATGAAAAAAAACTAACTTGTTTGTTGATAAGTTTTGACCAACAGACTGATCATAATATTTGGCAGCAAGGATTAGCATGGTGCTACAAAGGTGACGGTGTCACTATTATGACTAATTTATCAGGTCGCTTAACGGGCATTTCAGCTTGTATCCGTGAACGTAATATTAAAGATTTAGTGGTGGTGGGTGAGACAAAATTAAGCCGTCGTCAATTAGCCGATATCGAAATGGTCGAACAAGAAACAGGCGTGACGTTACATTTTGTGGGGAGTATAAAAACGATCCATGGGCAGTAATGAGTAATAGCTA
>CAMQXY010000144.1 GCA_947039005.1 uncultured Photobacterium sp. | reverse complement strand
TAAATTTGCAATGAACACTGTTTTTATGTTGTTATAAACACGTCTACTATAAAGAGGAAAAATGAATGAATAAGAAACTTTTGGTTGTTGCTTTGGGTTCATTAGCATTAGTGGCGTGTAGTGCACAAGATGTTAAAACAACGAAAGAGGCGAATATACAAACGGGTTGTGATTATACTCAAGCAATAGTTGGTGGCTGGCAGCAAGGCGAGATCACACCTGAAGTAACGGCTGCTGCACAAGCGGCTGTAAAAGACATTGCCGGTAATCATCAGTTAAAAAATGTATTACATGTTACTCAACAAGTTGTTGCTGGTATGAATTACAACGTGACATTTTCAATTGAAAATAATGACGTTTATACCGCAAAAGTCTTCCGCAGTTTAAAAAATACTTATTCTGTTGAGTCGGTTGATAAAGCCAATAATGCTGTTTCAAATTGTGATGTAAAAAATTAATTCATTATAATTGGTCGCTATTTGACCGATTATTTGAATGAAAAAACAGCCGCTATTATTGAGAGTCTATCAATAATAGCGGCTGTTTTTTTGTGTCGATTTTAAGCGTGTTTATATTACGATAATCGCACTATTTTTTTACTGGTAATCGATGATTTTTTATTATTAATATAGACCTAAGGTTTTATATCTATATAGAGTAATGATTGATGCATGTTACAAAAAAACAATTCGATGGAGAGGTTTTTTCTCATCAAGATTTAAGCGAAGCAACCTTTGAACAGTGCCAGTTTTACCGCTGTGATTTTTCACGCGCCAATTTAACCGATGCTTGCTTCATTGATTGTAGCTTTATTGAAGCAGGAGAAACGGAAGGATGCAGTTTTGCGTATGCGAAGTTAAAAGATGCCAGTTTTAAAGGCTGTAATCTTGCGATGGCAAATTTCCGTAATGCGCAATGTTTCGGGGTTGAATTGCGTCAATGTAATCTTAAAGGTGCTGATTTTCATTATGCTTCTTTTTCTAATTACATTACTCAAAGCACTTTCTTTTGTTCGGCATTTATTTCTGGTTGTGATTTAAGTTATGCCAATTTCGAGAGTGTGATGCTAGAGAAATGTGAGTTATTTGAAAACCGTTGGCGTGGAGCTACATTAACGGGTGTGTCATTTAAAGGTTCTGATTTAAGTCGCGGAGAGTTTTCAAGCGAACAATGGCAGCAAGCGATATTTAAAGAGGCGAATCTATGCCATGTCGATTTAGATGATGTTGATGTAAGGCGTGTATCTTTAGAAGGGGTACAAATTACTGATTGGCAGCAAGAACAGTTATTGAGTAATTTAGGTATAATCGTTTTATAATCGTTATGTTATTTAGTTTTGCCACAGGCATAGTAACGATACCTGTGGCGAACGAATGGGTTAAATCTTACCATTCACCAATGTTAGCTTGTGAAACCCACGGTTCAGCAGGGGATAGCGGCTCACCTTTTTGTAGTAATTCAATTGAAATACCATCCGGTGAACGGACAAAGGCCATGTGACCATCTCGTGGTGGACGATTAATCGTAACGCCACTGTCTTGTAATTGTTGGCATAGCTGATAAATATCATCAACACGGAAGGCAAGATGACCAAAATTACGACCACCACTATAAGCCTCAGAATCCCAATTGTAGGTTAATTCTAATAATGGTGATTGTGTTTGAGCAGCCGCTTCTGCTTGAGCTGGTGCGGCTAAAAATACTAAGGTAAAACGCCCACGTTCACTTTCTTTTCTATTTGTTTCAACTAACCCTAATTTATTGCAGTAAAAGTCCAGTGAGGCATTCAAATCACTGACACGTACCATCGTATGTAAATATTCCATTACTTCTCTCCTGATCAAAAAATCCCCGCGTTTAAGTGCTATAGGATAAATCAAATAAGCACGAAAACGAACGGGGATGATTAGTTAATAACAGCTATTTTTAATTGGCAGCTGTGACTAGTTGTTGTTTCTTATCTTGACGAATATGGTAGATACAGCAACCAACGAACCAGATTGAGCTTACTGCGATACCCATAATCGTTGAACCAGTAATACCCATTGCAAGGTAGCCAAGGAAAGCACCAAACGCGACCGTTAATGCATACGGTAACTGAGTCATTACGTGATCCATATGATGACTACCAGCACCTGTTGCTGACAAAATACTGGTGCTTGAAATCGGCGAGCTATGATCACCAAATACTGAGCCTGCTAATACTGCTGATAGCATCGGCATTAATAGATTAACGTCACTTGCAATTGCCATATCACCCGCTAATGGCAGCATGATACCAAATGTACCCCAGCTGGTGCCGGTCGCAAAAGACATACCACATGAAAGTAAGAATACTAATGCAGGCAGTAATTCAACAGGTAAACCATATTTCGTTAATGATGCTAAGTATTGACCTGTTTCCATATCGCTAACAACAGTACCAATAGTCCATGCAAATAACAGAATGATAATTGCTGGCATCATTGCTTGAACACCTTGAGGTGCTGCTGTTAACCATGTCTTTAGTGGTAATTTTAAACGTAGTGCTAATACAATTGATACTGCAAGGCTACATAATGCCGCATACACTAATGATGAACCGACATCGGTATGTTCGATTGAGCCAATTAAGCTAAATGCTAGACCTTTAGCGGCTAATACGTCAGCACCACTGATGATCATAAACACAACGCTAGAAACAGTCAGTGTCAGAATAGGTAATACCATATCAATCATGGTGCCATTACCTTCACCTTCGGTGGTGATTTCTAATCCTTTTGGATGACCTTTAGATTCATCCCAAAGTTGACCTTCACGTGCACGCTGTTCGTGCTTACGCATTGGACCAATATCAAGCTGGAATGTAATAACCACAAGCACCATCAATAAGGTAAACACTGCGTACAGATTCATTGGAATCATTTGTACGAACAATGAAATAGGGCTTGTTTCAGTAATATCGTTGGTCACCAAAATACCACCAAGGATTGCAATGATATAAGCACCCCATGATGATATAGGGGTAATTACACATACTGGTGCTGCGGTTGAATCTAGCAAGTAAGCCAATTTTGCACGTGAAATTTGAAAGCGATCAGTCACTGGACGACAAATAGGACCAACAGATAAGCTGTGGAAGAAGTCATCAATGAAAAAAGCAAACACCATCATGCCGGTTAAGATATTCGCGCTACGACGATCCTTACAGCGGCGAACACCCCATTCAGCAAATGCCTTAGTTGCACCTGTTGCGGTCATTAAGCTGATCAAACCACCCAGTAATAACATAAACAACAACATGTTAACGTTACTGGTGTTGATAGCGCCATCAGCCCAAACTAAGCCAAGAATTTGATGTAAAAGATATTGTAGTGCTGCGAGTGGGTTGTAATTATTTAGAAGGATTGATCCTGCAATAATACCTGCGCCTAAAGATAGCAAAACGCGGCGGGTAGTAATTGCAAGAATAACTGCCAGTAGTGCAGGCACCACTGATAATAGTGAATCAGAATATTGGATTAAATTCATGGATCTCTTAAACACCTATAATAAGGTGGAGATCTACCGAAAGGATAGAGAAACAGATTTCTTGAGAAATAATACTTCTTATCCCTCAGGGTAGCGCTCCATAGACAAAATAACTATGGCAGTTTTGCACTTCTTAAATGCAAAACCAGCGACTATTGATGACTCAATAATCACTTCGGCGCTGACTCCTTTCCTCGGTTTTCATTGGGGATCTCCCTCCAACCGAATACTCTTAGGCAGCGCGCCTCTACTCAAAGGATTAATATCTGACTATACCTATATATTTCTCACAAGCAATAAAAAAACACGCTTAAATGTGTAATAGGTTTAAAATTCATCAGGTCGGCTAACTGATTATAGTTTCAATCAGTTAGCGTCAAGTTATTTCGTTATTGTTTCATATTATTTCGTTATTCGGGATTATTATGCTTTGACTGAATAATAAGGGTGTTTGAATATGAGTTTTATTGATTTTTTACGAGGTGGCTGAGTTAAGGTCAGTGTTTGCTATTAGTTTTATCATTTAGATGGGCATAGCGTGTTTATTATTGAATATGATTGACGATGAATTAGATCGTTTTTATATAAGATAGTTTTTTGTTTCTATAGTAAATAGTTATATAATGAACAGATTATTATAACTAGTTAACAAATATTAAACTATTTGATGGTATTTATAACTATAATCTAATATTTTACGTGTGTTTATAAATAATAAGGATGTTTACTATGAATTTCTTCTTGCGCCCAAAGAAGGTCGTAAAAGTAGCGACAGCCTTGCAAGCAAAAGAAAGGCTTGTGAGTGAAATCACTCGGCACAGAACGGCACGTCACTTACAGCTGATGAAAGATGAGCTAACATTATTGTTAACGCAATTTGCTCATATTAAAGAGAATAAAATTGATGTGGTACAAAATACTAAATCACAAATGGTATTGAAAATTAATGCCAAACTAAGCCATTAAATTATGATCTATATTTATATCTTCAGTTATTAAAAAGCCGACATAATGTCGGATTTTTAATAACTGAAGTAAAGTGTAGGCTTATCGTGCAGTTTCAAATGCGAGAGCTTTTTTCTCAAACACACGAAAGATTAAGGTGAGTAATCCATTAACAGCAAGGTAGAAAGCACCTGCAACAGCAAACACGGTTAAGGTGTCATAAGTTTGTGCATTAATACGTTGCGCATAACCCATAATATCCATAATAGTGATCGTGCTCGCAAGTGATGTACCTTTAAAGACCAAAATCACTTCATTAGAATATGCAGGAACCGCACGACGAATAGCAAACGGAAGTAATACACCCAACGTTGATCTGGTATTCATCCCTAATGCTCGGCAAGCATGCCATTGACCTTTAGGTATGGCATCAAATGCGCCTTTAAATAATTGCGTACTATAAGCTGCTGTATTTAAAGCTAATGCAAGCATGGCACAGAACCACGGTTGGCTTAACCAATCCCATAAAAAGCTCTGACGAATAATCTCAAATTGCCCTGGGCCGTAATAGACTAAAAAGATTTGTACTAATAAAGGTGTGCCTGTAAACAAGGTAATAATACCGCGGCTAAGCCAGTGAATAATGGGTGTGCGTAATATTAAACTTGCGGTCATTAATAAGGCTAAGCTACAGCCGACAAATAAAGATGCTGCTGTTAATTCAAGGCTGGTAATGAGTCCTTGCATCATAAGCCAAAAGTTTTGTTCATTCATGCGGTTACTCCTTGGCTTTTATTTGTTTGCACACTAGAGCCATCTTGCTCGCTGAATTTCTTTTCAATTATTTTAATAATGCGCTGAGTAATTAGAGTAATAACTAAATATATTGCCGCAGCGGTGGCGTACCAAGTAAAGCTTTCATGGGTTGCCGCTGATGCTAATTGGGCTTGTTTTAATAAATCGGTGACACCAATTAAGGAAACCAGTGCGGTGTCTTTTAATAATACTAACCATTGGTTGGTTAACCCAGGTAAAGCATGACGTACCGCTTGCGGTAAAATAATACTGAAAAAAGTACGTTGCTTACTGATCCCCAATGCTGTTGCTGCTTCTTGTTGACCTTTAGGAACGGCTTTTAATGCTCCCCGTATAGTTTGAGCTGCATAGGATGCAAAAATAAGTGATAGTGCAATGACCCCAGATAAGAAGGGACTAATTTCAATGAATTCGCCAGTGATGTAAAAAATAATTTGGCCCGAACCAAAAAAGATAAAAAGTACTACTAATAGCTCAGGCAGACCACGGAGGATAGTCACGATAAATGTTGTTGGCCACGCGATAGCACGATAACGTGACATTTCGCCGCTTGCAAATAACATCGCTAAAACTAACCCTACTGCTAAACTGACAAAAGCGAGCTGGATTGTCATCCAGCTGGCTTCTAGCAGGGATTGTGAATATCCCGTTAATATCATAACTTACTTACCAAAATACTGTTCAAAAATTACTTGGTACTGACCATTTGCTTTAATAACGGCCAGCGCTTTATTTAATTGTTCTACCAATGCTTGGTTATCTTTATTTACTGCAATGCCGAAACCATTACCAAAATATTTAGCATTCGTGACAGGGCTACCGATATAAGAGAGCTTGTCGCCATTGCCTTTTTTAAACCATTCAGCCACAACAGCAGTATCACCAAAAACAGAATCAATACGACCATTTTTCATATCAATAAATGCATCTTGATAACTGGTATAAGGCACCGCAGTTACTGCTGGCATCTGATCGGTAATGTAGCTTTGGTGGGTTGAGCCATTTTGAACGCCAACACGTTTACCGTTTAATGCTGCTTGATCAGTAACATGGTCTTTTAATGATACGAACGCTGCGGCATTGTCATAATAGGTGTGACTAAAACTGACTTGTTGTTGACGTGCCTCGGTGATATCAATTGCTGAAATTGCAGCATCATAACGTTTGAATTTAAGTGCTGGAATTAAGCTATCAAATGCTTGGTTATGGAAAGTACAGGTTGCTTTCATTTCTGAACACAAAGCTTTAGTAATATCAATATCAAAGCCTTGAATTTGATTGTTAGCATCCATGTATTCAAACGGTGCGTAAGTAGCTTCAGTGGCAAATTTAAGATCTTGTGCAATTGCGTGGCTTGACGCCAGACCAATCATTGCGGCTAATAAAATTTTCTTCATCGCGATACTCCATGCGGTTTATTACGTAGTTTTCTATCTACGTTATTTTAAAAAAAAGAGATCTATTTAATGGTTAAGGTATTCTGCAAATTGGGTGGTTTTGGGGGTAGCGAAAGAGGCATGGCTACCATGTTCAACAACGCGACCGTTTTCCATGTATAAAATGTGACTTGCAATTTTTTTTGCAAAATCGACTTCATGGGTAACGACAACTTGGGTTATTCCGGTATTACTGAGATCTTTGATGATCTTGACAATTTGGCTAGTGATCTCAGGATCAAGTGCTGCGGTTGGTTCATCAAATAACAGCACGTCAGGTTTCATCATTAATGCGCGAGCAATAGCAACACGTTGTTGTTGACCACCTGAAAGCTGTAATGGCCATGCATCAGCTTTATCGGCGAGATGCAATTGTGTCAAAATATCCAGTGCTTGTTGTTTAGCGGTCGTTTTGTCTACGCCTAATACTTTTACTGGCGCCTCGATTAGATTTTCGATCACTGTTTTGTGTGGCCAAAGATTATATTGCTGAAACACCATCCCGACTTTACGTCTTAACGCTAAGCCTTTTTGTTCCGAAATAGGCTTAGAAAAATCAAATAGGTTATTAGCGATAGTTAATTTTCCATCGGTTGCATTTTCTAATAGATTTAATACGCGTAGCAGTGAACTCTTTCCTGCTCCACTTGGACCTAATAAAACGAGGGTTTCGCCAGTGTTGCAAGTAAAGCTGACATCATGCAGTACTTGGTTGTGACCGTAAAATTTATTGATATTATCTACCTGAATACTCATGCTTTAATACTGCATTAATCATCACTTAATTTATATATTACTCATCATGATATCTTATGCAAGTAAAATGTATAAAAAAAGCAGTATGTTATATATTTGTTTAATTTCTAATGGTTTAGTGGGTTTAATTGCCGCATCAAAACACTTATTGTTAACAACAATAAAACGTTAATATAGCATTCGTTATTGTGTGCATAAAAGTGGTTAAAATTACATGTTTTTATATTTTTATGAAATGATTAATTAGTCATTATGTCGTTATCTGATATGTAAGCTGATTTATTGTCGGGTGATAGGGAGGGTATTCTTTTTGTTATCGTGAATCGATTTAATCTAAGGAGGGTATTCATAATAGCTAAAGAGTATGGAGTGTGTGGGGTGTAATGGTAGGTGATAAGTAAATGGAATAAAACGTACTGAGTTTAAAATGAAAAGTGTCAGGGATGTATATAAAAAAAGCAGCCATAAAGGCT
>CAMQXY010000143.1 GCA_947039005.1 uncultured Photobacterium sp. | reverse complement strand
GTATTATTACTGCCACCACGGTTACTGTTTGTGCTCGCAGTCTTACCATTGCGTGAACCGTTCGAATTGCCTACAGGTTTACCATTACGGTTGCTTTGAGGGCGATTACCATCAGTACGAATATCGGGTTGATTTGGGTTCTTAGTTGCAAAACGTTTTGAACCATGACGACCTGAACCTCGACGTTCGGCTGGTGTCATTTCCGCTTCACTGCCTGCTTCTGGAACTAAACAATTTGGACGATTACCGATGAGATACTTTTTACCCATGGTAATTAGCGCATCACGGATAAGAGGCCAGTTTACTGGATCGTGATAGCGTAAGAGTGCTTTGTGCAAGCGGCGTTGACGCTCACCTTTTGCGACAAATAAATCTTCACGACCTTTGTACTTCACTTTCTTCAACGGGTTAGTTTCAGAGTGGTACATGGCTGTTGCATTACACATTGGTGATGGGTAAAAGTTTTGTACCTGATCACATTGGTAATCGTTTTCCTTCAGCCATAACGCGAGGTTCAACATATCTTCATCAGTTGACCCTGGATGCGCTGAAATAAAGTAAGGAATCAGGTATTGTTTTTTTCCTGCTTCTTGGCTGTATTGCTCAAACATCGATTTAAAGCGGTCATAGGTGCCCATGCCCGGCTTCATCATTAGATCAAGAGTGCCTTTTTCTGTATGTTCAGGCGCGATTTTTAAGTATCCACCCACATGGTGAGTCACAAGCTCACGTACATATTCTGGTGATTCTACGGCTAAATCATAACGAACACCTGACGCGATCAAGATTTTTTTAATACCTTTAACGTCACGAGCACTGCGGTATAGATCAATCAGATGTTGATGGTCAGTATTTAGTTTTTCACAAATCTTAGGGAAGATACATGATGGTCGACGACAGTTTGCTTCTGCTTTAGAGTCAGAACAGCCAAGACGATACATATTTGCTGTTGGACCACCTAAATCAGAAATAGTACCAGTAAAACCTGGGACTTTATCGCGGATTTCTTCAAGCTCATTCAGAATCGATTCTTGAGAACGGTTTTGGATAATACGCCCTTCGTGTTCAGTAATAGAACAGAAAGAACAACCACCAAAACAGCCTCGCATGATGTTAACCGAGGTTTTGATCATGTCATACGCTGGGATTTTTGCCTTGCCGTAACTTGGGTGAGGTACGCGAGCAAAAGGTAATCCAAATACAAAATCCATTTCTTCGGTAGATAATGGAATCGGTGCGCGGTTGATCCATAATTCGCGATCGGCATGTTTTTGGATCAATGCACGTCCAGAATACGGGTTAGTTTCTAAGTGCATTACTCGGCTAGCGTGCGCATATAAAATACGGTCATTTGCCAATTTTTCATATGATGGCAAACGAACTACGGTATTTTCAGCATCGTGACGTGATGGACGAACGTGAATAACTTGTGGTTGTTTTTCTTTTTCTTCTTTATTAGAAGCACAGGTTTCTTCGGTGGCGTATGGATTTTGCATCACCATCGGACGACCAGGTTTTTCAATGCGTGATGAATCAATTTCCTGATAACGCTCAGGAATATCTTTGATCATTACTGCAGTGCCTGCAATATCAGTTAATGACTTAATATCTTCGCCATTTGCAATGCGGTGCGATACTTCAATAAGCGCACGTTCAGCGTTACCAAATAATAAAATATCAGCTTTGGCATCCATTAATACTGAACGACGAACTTTATCCGACCAGTAATCATAATGGGCTAAACGACGTAGGCTGGCTTCAATACCACCTAAAACAATCGGTGCTTCTTTATAGGCTTCACGGCAACGTTGTGAGTAAACTAATACGGCGCGATCTGGACGTTTACCACCTTCATTATTCGGTGTGTAAGCATCATCTTTACGTAGTTTGCGATCAGCCGTATAGCGGTTGATCATTGAATCCATGTTACCGGATGTTATACCAAAATAAAGATTTGGTTTTCCCAGTGCCATAAAGGCATCTTTATTATCCCATTTAGGTTGGGCAATAATACCTACTCGAAATCCTTGAGATTCGAGCAAACGACCAATAACCGCCATACCAAAGCTAGGATGGTCAACATAGGCATCACCAGTAACAATGATAATGTCACAGCTGTCCCAGCCAAGTGCATCCATTTCTTTACGGGATGTCGGCAAGAATGGGGAAGTGCCATAGCATTCAGCCCAATACTTAGGATAGCTATCAATAGGTGTTACTTTCGTGTGCATGTTTTGACCTCTATATTTTGAGGCGGGAATTATAGCGGCTCATAAAAAGGCTGGCTAGTGATTATAAATCCTGATCTTAAACAAGGTTTTTAATAAATCATGATCGGATGCTTAACTATAGTGGTTTATTATGTGACATGAGACTCTAAAAAATAATTTTATTTGTAATAATTGACGTATTGATAGTTAAAAGACAACGGTTCAATACGTCGATGATGGATAAGTTAAGATGGTATTATGCCGGATTGCAAACTACGCAGGTCTGAACCGTCTGGACTTTGATAAACCGCAAGATCAAATTGGGGCAAAATCGCTAAGACATGATCAAAAATATCTGATTGAACCGCTTCATAAAAAGCCCATCGAGTATCATTAACAAAGACATAAATTTGAACGGGTAATCCTTGTGCCGTTGGTTCTAATTCACGCACCAGAAAAGTCATATCTTGACGGATTTTACTGTTCTGTTTTAAGTAAGCCTCTAAGTAGGCACGAAATACCGTAATGTTGGTGAGTTGTAGTGCATGGGCATCACCCGTGGCGATTTCAGTGTTTCTTTTAGTGATAAAGCTGGCGACATAAGGGATTTGTGATAATTTTTGCTGTTGCTGTTCATCGATAAATTTAATCGTTTCAATGTCGATTAACACTGAACGCTTGATACGGCGCCCACCGGATTCTTGCATTTGACGCCAGTTAATAAATGAATCTTGTACTAATGCATAAGCAGGGATATTGGTAACGGTATTGTCCCAGTTTTTTACTTTAACCGTTGTAAGAGAGACTTCGTCAATGCTGCCATTGGCATTGTATTTATCCATTTGAATCCAATCACCCACTTTTACCATTTGGTTAGCAGACAGTTGAATGCCAGCAACAAAGCCTAAAATTGTATCGCGGAAAACCAATAACACTAAACCTGTCGCGACACCTAAACCACTAAGAAAATAAACGGGTGAACGGTTAGCAAGTACTGAAATAGCAATAATAGCGCCAATAAAAAAGATGATTAACTTTGATAGCTGAACAAAGCTTTTTACCGGAAGGTTGCGGCTGATCTGATTAATGTCTGCCATATCGTTAGTGGCATCAAGAAATGCATAGGTACTTCTTACTAATACAATAATCAACCATAAGCTTAATGTACGATCAATGAAACTGCTGAGAAGAGCGTGTTTATCTAACACTAAGGGTATTACGAGATTGAGCACCATTGCGGGAATGGTCAATGATAGCTTTTCAAATACTTTGTGTCGCACCATAACGTGTCCCCATGTTGCTTGGGAACGTTTAATAGCAGATCGTAATAGAGCGAGTAGCCCCCAACGAACAAAGACATAAGATAAGAACGCAAGGGCACAACAAAGCACCATAAATATAGCGGTTGATATATTATCTTGCGGTTGAACATTAATCCCCAGCTGTGACATGCCATTAGCGATGTCTAAGCGTATTTTATGGCTCAAAATTGAACTCCAAACTCACCTGTGAATAAAAATATAGGTTGCTGATATCGTCATTGGTTTGGGGACACAATTGACTATAAATGCGAGTATCTTTTCGTCGAGGTATTCATCTTAGCATAATCAGAAATTCACATTAGTGGTAGAATCTTAGAATGCCAAGTATGTATGTTCGTTTGGGCGATAAATACAATATTAGATAAAGTATGGAGATAATGGTGGCCAAAAAGTTTTATGTCGTATGGCAGGGTCGTGAGCCGGGCATTTATAGTGACTGGGCAAGTTGTAAGCAGCAAGTCGATAAATTTGCAGGAGCACGATATAAATCATTTCCTACTCAAGCAGAAGCGGTCGCCGCTTTTGGTAAACAACCTCAAACTGTTCGATCTTCAACGGCTGTTAATAAAACGCCTATAAAGCGTACTACAGCCAGCAAAGGTTCATTAACCAGTGAACAAGTGCACGCACTGACGGCAGAAATTAAGATTTTCACCGATGGTGGTTGCGATCCTAATCCGGGTAAAGCGGGTTCGGGATTGGCGTTATACCGTAATAACCACCTGAGTGAATTATGGTATGGCTTGTATGAGCCAATGGGGACCAATAATACTGCCGAGTTAAATGCACTTAACCAAGCATTAGTATTAGCCGAACAGGCATTGGCTCAAACATCGACTGTGGCTATTTTTTGTGATTCAAAATATTCAATTCAATGTATTACTCAGTGGGCAGTAACATGGCAGAAAAATGGTTGGAAAAAAGCGGGGGGTGAGATTAAAAACTTAATGTTGATTCAACAAATGTTTACCCGTTATCAAGCATTAAAGTCGCAGGTTATTATCCATCATGTTAATGGTCATGTTGGTATTGAAGGCAACGAACTAGCGGATCGGATGTCAATTTTAGCGGTCGATACTAAAGTCGTCGATTTTTGTTTATATCAGCCGCCTTATGATTTACCTGCGTTACTTGCACTTCGCGCAGGTTAAGATCTGTTAGCTTTGTGTTAATACTGCGAGCATACGTAAAATGTTCGCTTTATTATTACTGTTTGAATCAGTAACCGTAATTGTGCCGTGAACCGCGGCATAAAAAAAGCCCACTGAATGTATTTTCTCAATGGGCTTACTATTTTTAAATGCTTAATAGATTAAATCGTTATTCGACTTAATCATTAAACGTACATTGGAACCAATACGAAGGTGCCAATAATAACGGTAACTAAACCACAAAGGACAGGAACAACCGTACGTTTAACAACATCAAATGGGTTAATTTTTGCCATGCCTGATGTTGCAACAATAACACCAGAGACTGGAGAAATTGTGCGACCTAAGTTTGATGCTTGTAGCATCGGGATAATAAGGAAAGCAGGGCTTAAACCTAATTTACCCGCTAGCTGAGGAGCAAGTTCTACGAAAGCATAGAAAGGCGCATTACCTGAACCGGTAGCAATTGCGGCGGCAACAGTAAGCGCTGTTAGTAATAGCATTAGTGCGAAACCGCCAGCACCAGCTTTATCTGCTAGAGCAATCAGGTTATCAATCGTACCAACTGTCATAAGCCCTTGCGCGAACACACCAGCGGCGACTAATAACATTACCACGCCTTTAAAGGCATCGCCCATACCCGCATAACAAGATTCAAGATTACTTAATGTTACCTTGCCGTTTAAACGGTTAGTCAAGAAATCAACCAAGGCACCTAGCGTAATAGAAACGATTACAATCGTGTAAATATCCAGTGTTAACCCTGGAATGGTTTCACCGTTAAATAAGAATACGCCGATAATTGGCATGAAAGGTAAGATCGAGTAATAAGCCGGTGCATTAACTTCCATTTCTGAAATATCAACACGTTCCATTGGTGTGTTGTCTTTCTTATCAAGGTATTTATTCCAGAAAAACGCAGCGACTGCCATCACGATAATGGCACAAATAGAAACGGGTAATACAGTTTCTACAGCGAAAACATGTAGAGGTAAGCCTGATTTTTCGGCTGCAACAATAACATCACCTGATGTTGGTGAAAGAATGATCGCGGCAGGTGATGCACAGACTGCCGCTGCTGCTGGGCGAGATATACCCATTGCGGTCATCATTGGGAATAAGGTTGCCATTAATAGCACGCCAAGCCCTGTTGCAGAACTGACGGCGAGTGACATTAAACAGGCAACAATATAGGCAGCAACTAATAAAACGTAAGGTGATTTGATAAAAGAAAGAGGTTTTGAAAATTGCTTAACAACAACGTTATTTGCGCCAATGTGGGTCATGTAAGAAGCAAAACCACACAGTAGCATGATCTGTAAACCTAGACCGCCGCCACGATTTTGAAGCATGTATTTTACATACTCAAGTGAGTCAGTTAATAGATTACCAGTAGACGTAACTGTTGCAGGTAACACTGAATGACCTAATAAACCTGCAATAATTAATAACGAAACTCCCGCTGTTAATAAAACGCCAGCTGCGTTATATCCCTTTACTATGTAATAACCAACGGCAATGGTGATCACCAAACCAATTAATAATTCCGTCATGGAAAGTCCTCTCCTAAAATCAAATAAAATATGCATTTATGATGTATTGCTGCATATTTTTCATAAATCGCGCGAGTAATGTAACGAAAAAAAAGCTTATGAACGACTGTTAACAGTTCAAGATATGATCTCTGGCATGCTTTTATTGATAATGTTAATTATTTGATTTTATTGTTAATGGTTATTGGCGTTAAAATGTTCGATATTTGTTATTTGTATAAATGTGTGGTGTTTATTTTTTAGTCTTTCATTGTTGGCATTGCTGTTTTACATATTCAATAAATGTTCTATCAGCAAGCGATAAATACCCTTGTTTACGCCATGCCATAGCAAGATCTAATTGAATGGGTTCAGCAAAAGGGATGGGGATCAGATGTGGTTCATGATCGGTGACTAATTCAAGTAATGCAGTAATAGCAAAGTCATGGCGAACGATTTGCAAAATCATCGGTAATAAATTTGTTTCAAATGAAATATTAGGGGTTAAATTGTGTTGTTCGCAGACATGATCTAACATTTCACGATGAAAATATCCCTGCTTAAATGCCACTAATTCTTGTCCAAAAAAATCGTTGAAACTTAGGCTTTTTTTAGCGGCAAAATCATGCTGCTCACTGACGACTGCAACCATTTGTGAACGCAGTAGATGCTCAATTTGTAAGCTGGTGGGTACGTTATGATTAATAATGACCCCGAGATCTAATTCGCCATCAAGTAACATTTGTCGAATAGATTGAGTACCGGCTTCAACGATAGTTAATTTAAGGTTAGGGTAGTGGCTTTTAAATCCCATTAATATTTGAGGGAAAAAATACGACCCCAGCATACTCGGTACACCAAGCCTAACTTCTCCTTTTTCTAATCCACGTAACTCTTTCATTGCTAAAGTTGCATCTGCTATTTTTTGTAGAATTTGTTTAGTGTGGATCAATAACACTTCACCTTCTTGAGTGAGGCTAACTTTGCGTTCATTACGATAAAAGAGGGTTAGATCTAATTGCTGTTCAAGCTTTTTAATCGCAACACTAAGTGCAGGTTGCGCAATATGAAGTTGCTCTGCGGCGCGAGTGAAATTTTTTGTTTCTGCTAATTTAGCAAAATAAGTCAGTAGACGAGTATTCATGGCTATAGTTTTTGTTTATCACAGTGATATTAATTATATATTTTTATTATTATGTCGCTGTTGTTATCGTCTTGTCACGTTATGTTTAGTATTGATAAATAATTCATTGCTTATTTCAATGATAGCAAGCTAAACATGAATTCTTTCGGTGGTGAAATCATGATAGAAACAAATACAGTCGCTTATAGGAAAACCAGTTTTGCATTGGCATTAGGCTCTTTCATTGTTTTTTGTAATTTGTACTTGTTTCAACCAATGTTGCCGTTAATGGCGACAGAGTTTGCTGTTTCTGCCACCCAGATTAATTGGGTTTTAGCGGCGACAACACTAATGCTAGCGGTGTGTTTAATTCCATGGGCGATTGCATCAGAGATGGTGGGACGACGAATAATTATGGTGATCAGCTTATCATTGATGCCAATCGTCGGTATTGCGATGATGTTCACTCATAGTTTATTTGCACTCACGTTAGCTCGTGCGGTAATGGGGATATCTGTTGCTGGTTATGTTGCCGTCGCTGTTGCTTATATGGCAGAAGAGTTCAGCCCGAAAGCATTAATGTTAGCGGTAGGGGGCTATATAAGTGCTAACTCATTAGG
>CAMQXY010000142.1 GCA_947039005.1 uncultured Photobacterium sp. | reverse complement strand
AAATAATAATTCACAAATAATAGTTATAAAAAAACCGTGACGTTATATCACGGTTTTTATCGCTGGAGGCATAAATTAAATATCGTCTTCCCAAGGCATATCAGGCAAAGCAACCAGATTTTCACGGTAACGTTTTAAATCAAACTTACCGTCATTTTTCATCACATCAAACACTTCAATCGATAACGCACAAGCGATCATCTGAACTGCTTCATCGCGTGCTGTACCTGTCATCATTAAACGCATCAAGGTTTCTTTAACCACTAATGGATTGCCATCAGTTAACTGATTTTCTACCGTTTCAACTAGCATATCGCCAGTCATAATTTCTTCGTTTTCCATCATAAACCTATTTAAATTGTTTCAATTTGGCATAATTTAACATAGCGTATTACTACTGCAAAATAATTACCTATTTTACAGCCTATCAAAAGCTAATTTATCTTTAAATAGCAAGTCTAATAGTGGCTTTGCTTCTACCATTGAAACAAATGTATGATCAGCATCGGTATCTGTTAATGAAGGATGTGCGTTAACGAGTAAACAACAAATATCCGCATTTTTTGCAGATTGTAATCCTGTACGGCTATCTTCTATAGCAACCACTTGACAAGAGTTCACATTCATTGCTTGGCAAGCCTGTAAATAGACATCTGGAGATGGTTTATTATTTACGACTTCATAACCACTAAATACTTGGTCAAATAAATCTAACCAACCATGTTGCTTTAATACACCTTCAACATAATCTCGTGGTGCACCAGTAACAACAGCCATTGGCACTTTTCCTGAAAAAGCGTTAAGCACAACATCAACCCCGGGTAATGCTGGGATACCCTGCTGACGAATTTTTGCCTCTGTTAACGCTTCCATTTCAGTTGTAATTGTTACGGTATCTACACTAAGTTGATAACTATCAATAAAATGCTTAGCAATCGTAGGCCACGAAACACCTGCATAATATTCAATAAAATCTTCCGCGGTTAGCGTAACACCATACGTAGCTAAATAGGCACTCCAGTTGTCTGCGTGAAACGTTTCAGAATCAACTAACGTACCATCAAAATCAAAAAAAAGAGTTTGCATTACTTACCAAATGATATTCTATATAAATAAAAAAGCTGTTTTTATAATATCTCAGTTTTACGAATAACAGCCATGTCATTAATCACAATTACGCATCTATATCAATGCAATGTACTAACATCATGATTATGCGCTTTGAGTATAGCAATTGCATCATCAATCGCCACAACAGGACTATGGTAGAATTCTTGAACAAAATGCTTACACAACCTTCTAGTCAGATTATCCGCGAGGTGTTTGTGAAGAGGATAACTTGCGACTATTTATTGGCAGTGACTACTCACCGCCCTAAATCGGGCGATGGTTTACGGCGAAATTGCTAAGACCAATAATATTGGCTATTTGTTATTTAAAGCCCATGTCTTTAGGCATGAGTAGTTCACTATTCTTAATAGGTAACCACCATGAAATAAGCGTTGTTAATATAATAAAAACAAATGCTATCCATAAGCAAATTGATAACCCATACATCTGATAAATAGCACCTGAAAGTAATGTTCCGATTAAACGTCCTATTGCATTTGCCATATAATAGAATCCAACATCTAAACTTACACCGTCACCTTCAGCATAACTCACGATTAAATAAGAATGTAATGAGGAATTAATAGCAAAAACAGCTCCGAATAGCATTAAACCAATAATAATCACTAATTGTGGATACCAATTAAATTGTAATGCTAATGCAATAGTTCCAGTGACGACTGCGAGTATAGTTGCCCATACTAATGCTGCTCGTCCATCAGGTACCATTCCTTCTGTTTTACCCGTAATTCTAGGCGCAATACTTTGCACTAAACCATAACCAATAACCCAAACTGCAAGGAAGCCACCTACCAATACATAATCCCAACCAAAAACCTGACCTAAATATAACGGCAATGCAATAACAAACCATACATCCCGTGCACCAAAGAGAAACATCCTTGCTGCTGAAAGTATATTCACACTCCGACTTTTTGAAAATATTTGACTAAATTTAACTTTCTTTTTTGCTTTGCCTAAATCTTTATCAAGCCACAATAAACTACAAACGAACACTCCTGCTAACACACACGCCATAGAAATAACGGCACCTTGGAAGCCAATCAAGGTCAGCAATGTTCCACCTAAGAAAAATCCGACACCTTTAAGCGCATTTTTTGAACCTGTTAACAATGCAATCCATTTATACAATGCACCTTGTTGATTATTAGGTACTAAGGTTTTAATCGCACTTTTAGCACTCATTTTATTAAGATCTTTAGCAATACCTGATAATGCTTGCGCAAACATCACCCATATAACAGTTAAGTTTACTGATGGTACCGCCAGCATTAGCAACGCGACCACTTGCATAAACAGCCCAATATTCATGGTACGGTTCAAACCTAATCGTGCGCCAAGCCAACCACCGATGAGATTAGTTACCACGCCAAAAAATTCATAAAACAAAAATAATGAGGCTATCTCTAATGGGCTGTAACCTAATTGATGGAAATGTAATACCACCAACATCCGCAATGCGCCGTCAGTTAAGGTAAAATTCCAATAATTAAACGTTACTAACATATATTGACGAACGCCAATGGGTAACTGGCTCAGCTTTGCTAACATAAAATATTCACCTATGCTCTAACACCATCTATTCTCAATCACTAACAACCGACTTTACGAATTAATTCAGCTGTACGTGTGGCATATCCCATTTCATTGTCATACCACGCATAAATTTTCACCATTCGCTGATTTACAACCATAGTTGATAAGGCATCAATAATGGTTGAACGTTGATCCCCACGATAATCAATCGACACTAACGGTCGCGCTTCAAAGCCTAAAATACCACTCAGTTCTGTTTCTGATGCTGTTTTCAATAACTGATTAACTTCATCAATAGAGGTATCACGTTCGACATCAAAAATAATATCAGTCAGTGATGCATTTGCGAGTGGTACACGTACCGCATGACCATCAATTTTACCGGCTAATTCAGGGAAAATTTCGACAATCGCTTTAGCTGAACCCGTCGTAGTTGGAATTAAACTCATACCACATGCGCGTGCACGGCGAAGATCTTTATGAGGCGCATCTAAAATGGTCTGGGTATTGGTTAAATTATGAATAGTTGTAAAAGAGGCCTGCTTAATTCCAAGATGTTCATGGATCACTTTAACAACCGGCGCAATACAGTTTGTAGTGCAAGATGCCGCAGTCACAATACGGTGTTTCTCAGCATCAAATAAATGATCGTTAACACCAACCACAACATTCAATACACCCTCTGCTTTTACTGGCGCAGAAACCACTACCCGCTTTACGCCTTGCTGCAAATATTGATTAAGGTACTGAGTATCCCGGTGAACACCCGTAGCTTCTAATACAACATCACATCCTGACCAATCAACGTCTTCGATTCGCTGTTGTTGACAATAATCAATCGTTTGATTATTAATTACCATTTGGCCATTATTAACAGTAACCGCATGTTCCCAACGTCCTTGGATAGAATCAAACTCAAGTAAATGTGCCAAAGTATTAACATCACCTGCAACATCATTAATTAATACAAATTCGATCTCAGGCCAATCAAACGCAGCGCGTAATGCTAAACGACCAATACGTCCAAACCCATTAATTCCAACTTTAATTGTCATCATTTTTTCCTTGTTGTAACACGTAATATATTTGAATAACCATATATATGGAAAATCAAATATAACAGTCACAAAAAAGAAAATAAACCTTTTTGTCTTAACTACTTTCCAATGTGCCTAAAAGCAAAAAACCCCGCATCAGCGAGGTTTAATGATAAATTCTTAATAACGATTATCGATTAGTGCATTGATTCCACTGTGAAATATAATCAATATGTAGCTGACGCGTAAAAGCCCCTGGACGTTGTGCTTGAATCGATTCAATCGTCGCTTCAAAAGGCTTACCACGAGCAAGTAAGATACGTGCGGCAAGTAATCCAGTACGACCCGATCCACCCTTACAATGCGCAACCACAAATTCACCATTATTAAGGGCAATTTGTGCAGCATCATTAGCACGTTCCCACTTAGATTCAAATTCAGCGGTTGGTGCACAATCATCTTCAATCGGCACATGAAACCATTGCATACCCAATAATTTACACGCTTCAGCTAATAACTCGATACCTTGATCTGGAAGATCATTATCTTCTAACGCCGTTAATACTACCGTTGCTCCAGCTGCTTTGAGTTGACGCAAACTAGCAATTGCATTTACTCCTTTAGTACCGGGGCACGGTGTTAGCAATAAACCGCCTTTAGCAGGGGTAGCTTCATTTAATGGTAATGTCCAAACGGGATGTTGATTGTCCATAATAGTAACAACTCCTACTCTATTATATTACTAATTGATTGTGGTTTTTTTCTATTTTTTATTGCACTTAAACGTATTTTTTCTTGATTAATCAATGCTGGTTGACCATTACGTACCGTATCAAGTGTATGACGGATCCATAACGGTAGATCAGAAGGAAAATGGTAAAAAATCCACACTCCTTCGCGTTGATCTTGTAATACGCCACTATCACGTAATAAGGCTAAATGACGAGAAACTTTAGGCTGACTGACCTGTAGTGCTTTGGTCAAATCACCTACAGATAAAGCAAGTTCATCATGAAGTAGCATTAAAATCCGCAATCGTAATGGATCACTCATAATTTTAAATAATTCAACCGCACCAATTGTGTCAGATTGATTATCACCATTTAGCATTAAAAATAATGCTATCTTGGCTTTTAAACCATCGAAGACGTCATAAAACCCTTGAGAACCTGATTGTGGCTTGGGGTCTTTAAAATCCCAATGAATTAATGCATCAGAATCAGGGAAAAGCGCACATTCTTTACTGGCTTTATCACATAACGTTATCACAACATCAAAATGTTTATTTTGTAAACTCGATGCCAACACACTGGCTAAGTTATCCGAATTAACATTATGATAATTCAGTACTTCATATACCCGAGGATCAACACTTTCAGGCGCCATCCCCGCGCTCATTATTTCAAATTGACCAATAGTGGTTTCACTGTTTCTACACATATGCCGCATTAATGCTTCTGCAAGTTGCGACCGTGCCGAGTTACCTGTACAAAGAAACAAAATACGTTTCACAGTAAAAACCTTATTAATAACCGTTGAAAACATTAGAATATACGATAAAACATATATAACAAGTTCAGTAATCCAAAAATGAATCCTAGAATTCTAACGCTTAATATACGTTTTTCTTAACGAGCGATATCTAATTGATTACCACTGACACCATTGGTTCTAAACCAACCAGCAATACTAAAACGCTGCTGGGTGACAGGAAGTACTTCATGCGGGAATAACTCAGATAAGAACACCACTAACCGTCCAGCTTGAGGATCTAACGTGGCTAATTCATTATCCTCTAAATCATACATTTTTAGACGTCCGCCATGTTCAGGCAGCCAATCGTCGTTAAGATAAAAAACAGTCGTTAATTTGCGGTTTTCTTGACCACGGAAACAATCTAAATGCTTTTGATAAAAGTCACCTTGCTCATATTTAGCAAAATGCGCTTCATACTCAAATAAACCCAAGAAAAAATGACGATTCACTTCAATACGAATATCATTCATTCGCTGTAAAAAATCAGCAACAGGTGGTCCCATGTCTGATGATAGCCATTGAATTTTATCGCTTCTAATCGCTTTTTTAGTCATGTATTCATCATTACGACCAATACCTGCTTGGCTCCAATCAGTTGGTATACACGCTTTTAGTTCACTCACTTCATCCAGCGTCAAAAAGTCATCCAAGACAAACCATCCCTGGGTAAATAAAGCATCAATAAGTTTGCCGTAGTTCATAATCGTTCCAATGCGAAAGAAGAAAACGTTATAAGGGCAGACACACTTTACGACAAATCACAAAAATCATCATAACTATGAAATTTTTTTCTTAAATAGGCTATGACATATACAATATTAGATTCAGCAGTTGATTAATCCAAACAGATAGTGATTAATACGATATAAGCATAAAGTTTATTAAACGCTCATCACGTATTCGACAAAAAATATTGATTAATACGTTAATTTACTGGTTTAAATTTATGGGAAACCGTTGTTATGAGCGATAAAAATCGCGGATTATTATTGGCTTTTATTGGCATAATGATACTGAGCTTTGACAGTTTATTTGTAAAATTATCAGATTCCACCGCATGGAATGTACTTTTTTGGCGGGGTGCGTTTCAATGTATCGTCTTAGTGATTGTTCAACTGCTTTACAATCGGAAGAAATTTACCGCTGAAATATCACGCCCTTCTTTATCTCTTTTAGGATTAGGCTTCATTTTTGCAGCTTCAACAGTCTGCTTTATTGAGTCCCTACATTACACCCAAGTAGCAAGTACCCTTGTTATCATCAATACCGCCCCCTTTTTTACTGCTATTTTAGGGTTCGTACTCTTAAAAGAAAAACTCAAATGGCCGACATTATTGGCTATCGGTATTGCAACCAGTGGCATTTGGATTATATTTGCGTTTGCACCCGCTGGAGGTCAATGGGTCGGTAATGTATTAGCGTTAATTACAGCATTAGCAACCGCTATTTATTTAGTTGCTATGCGTAAAACAAAAGGTGAACAAGCTGCAAATATTCTGATTGTGGCAGGCTTTATGATTGCGGTTTTTGCTTATATAAAAGGAGCTCAACCTTTTTCACTGTCGCATATCCAAATGCTATACCTATTAATATTAGGTGGTGTTGTCGTTCCCGGTTCTTATCTGTGTATTTCAAAATCAGCTGCTTATATTCCAGCCGCCCAAACCAGTCTTATTTTATTAATGGAGATTCTATTAGGTCCACTCTACGTGTTTTTAGTTATTGGAGAACAACCCTCTTTAAATGATATTTTAGGTGGTGCAATAATTTTAATCACATTAGGCATCTATACTGTTTGGGATATTAAGCAATCTGCATAATATCTATCACGACCAAATAAAATTACCGCCGTTGGTATTTACAACGGCGATAATCTATCAATCTTGTTATTAACAATTTATTTAACGTTTACACGCAGGTTATTTTTATTATCACGATTTTGACGAATATGTTCATCACTCTGGGTAATATTCTCTTGTTTCGCAAGGCGATCATACAGAACAACATTGACTGATGCTGCTAAGTTCATACAACCTACCGTTGGCACATAAACAACATGATCAGCTCTATCTGCAACATCTTGTGAGATTGAACCATCTTCAGGACCAAAAATATAAATCGCTTTTTCTGGATGTTGAAAATAAGGTAATAATGTTGCTCCCTCTGCGAAATCAACACAAACAATCTTCATATCTTGTGGAAGATCGTCAAGCATTGATTCAACACCAGATAAGGGGATCGTCTGTGCCATTTTCTTAGTATCTGTCTGAAACTTCGCGGCTTTATCGTAACGGGTTCCCGTATAAATAACAGCATCTGCTTTATAACAACCAGCAGCTCTGAGTACAGCACCGATATTGGTTGGACTTTTAGGATTACTTAATCCAATGATTACTGATGCATCTTTCATCTCAGGAATACCTTATTATTTAACTTCACAACAAATATAAATAAAGATGTCATTATACTAAAATTGCTACTTTACAGTTAGAAAAAGAAGCAACTAACGCAATATTAAGCATGATCAATGTTTCAATTATTGCGCTACATTTAATAGTATAAATGTGCTTCAAGGTTTTCTATAGGTGGGTTTCAACAACGATATTAGCTCGTATCGAGGGTGTTACAACGCAAACCATCAGGCGAAGAATAAAAAGCGGCTTTTACGATAAAGTTAAGCAAACCGAGGACGGTCACAACCGCGTTTTTATTACCCAACAAAGGAGGATATGCTATGCGAGAGTC
>CAMQXY010000141.1 GCA_947039005.1 uncultured Photobacterium sp. | reverse complement strand
TAACAGTAATAACAGTAATAACAGTAATAACAGTAATAACAGTAATAACAGTAATCGTTAAACACTAGCCACCGCTAACAACGGTGGTTTTTTACATGTTCGTTATCAAAAAAATAATTTAATGTAATAAAAATGTTGACCAAAGATAAATTAATCCTATGATGATCATTACCTATTGATTAACCGTTATAACGCTTATGAGCATGGATTGCACTCTCGTTGAATGGACTAAAGATCGTATCTGGTATTGTGATATGCCATACCGATTGGCAGGAGCGCCTATTGGGCACCGAATGACGGTTATCCGATTAGATAACAATAAACTATTTATTCACTCCCCAATAAACATTACCCCCACATTACAACAACAAATTCGTCAATTCGGTGATATTGCTTATGTGGTCACCCCCAATAAAAGCCATAACATTTATCTGTCTGATTGGTGGTTAGCCTATCCTCAGGCTTACTTTTATGCGCCACCGGGTCTGATTCATAAACGCAGCGACCTAACCTTTGATGATGCGTTAGGCAATACAACCCCACTTCATTGGCAAGGGCAATTACTGCAAACAGTGATCCGTGGCAGTGATACGATGGAGGAAATTGCTTTTTGTGATCCACAATCAAAAACACTTATTTTAGGCGATGCCTTAGCGTGGATGGTAGAAAGCACGCATCCATTGACCTTTGCAATTGCGGTTCTTAATGGCTGCTATTTTAAACCCGCAATGCCCTTGTATTGGCGTGTCACGTTTCAAAATCACACTCAACTACGGCAATCGATTCAAGAGATCCTCACTTGGCCTTTTGAGCGTATTATTTTGTCGCATGGAAAAGTAATTAATAGTGATGCTAAAGCACATTTTTCCACCGCCTTTAGTTGGCTAATGCCACATAAATTAAAGATGACAACGACGAAGTAGGTGTAAAAAAGCACGCTTATCTATTATTTAAATATATAAACCTCAATTGATCCCAATTCATGTGCGAGATCAATATCGCTCTTATTTTGAACATGCATAGTAATGGGTATAAATATGATAACAACAACACCCATACGACGTTAGTCATACAACATCGTTTGAGTTAGGAGTTAATTAATGAACCTTTTTAAGCTTTATTCTCGTGATATTCTTGGTCTGAGTGTTATCGGATTTTTTATCTTAAGTGTGCTTGGGATAATTTTTGGTATAATTGCGTTATTCAATTATACCAGTGGTAATACAGCATTGGCGGTATCAAACGCACACCTTGCTGCGATACATATTATCTTTGTTATTCCCGCATTGTTCATCGGTCATTACATCAATCGTCCCACTTGGGTTGCTGCGGTCGAAAAAATCAAATTTGCACGCGAAATAAAATAATTTTAAGTCTTATTTAATATAATCGCGCACCATATAACTATTGTCCTGCAAATTTTTGATGCAATAATGTCACCATTGCTCGCGTTTTTTCTGGTAAAAAACGCCGTGATGGATACACTAATGTCATCATAATATCGGAGTAATTAACATCCGTTAACACTTGCACTAATTTTCCCTGCAGCAAAGATTCTTGCATTAGAATATTAGGCAGTAACGCAATGCCTTGCCCTAAGCTCGCCATCTGCTGAATCATATTAATATCTTCAGACACTAACCGTAACCGCGTTTCCTCAGGTAACAAGGTCGCATTATGACGACTGGCTAATAACCAATGTTGTTGCAACTCCGTCATTGTTTTCGGCTCAGGATGTTGTTTTAAATATGCTGGTGATGCAAATAACCCATTACTCGACGTTAAAAATGCTTGTTGAACATAATCATGATTAATAATTTCAACCATATTGGGCAATAATTGTAAGTCTATATTTTCTCTTTCTAAATCAATACTTTCTTGAAAATGAAGTAACTCTAACCTCACTAATGGAAACTGACGCGCATAGGTATCTAATACCTCAACAAACATCGGCGATGAAATAAAAGAAACGGTGACAGCTAATCGTAATACACCCTGAAAACTATTTTGCTGACTTTCTAATAAATTAATAGCATGATTAACGTCTGTAAATGGCTGACTTATATGCTGATACAGTAAACGTCCATTTTCAGTTAATTCAATATGACGCGTAGTACGAATTAATAACTGGCAATGCAGCGCTTTTTCTAATTCTTGTAAACGACGACTGACTTTTGATCGCTGCAATCCATGGGCTGTTGCAGCGGCACTGATACCACCATGTCGTACTGTTAGCATGAATAAATACAAATCATCCATTGATGCTTTCATCAAAAAACCACCTATCGTCCTATTTTTAGCTCGTAAGTGTGACATTTGTCACGGTATTTAATCAAGTTGATTTTCCTTATACTAATCAGCTTGATCGTGACCACTGGAATATCTCATGCCTCATTCTCGCACCACTTTTCAGCGCTGGATGCGTTGCCTTATTATTGTTTTTATTCTCCTGATGACCTACATCATTATTGCTGATAGGTATGTTCCCTTAACCAGTGAAAGTCGCGTTCAGGGTTATGTGGTACAAATTGCCCCTGAAGTCTCCGGAACCATAATGCAGGTTGCTGTTCAAAATAATCAAACCGTAACCAAGGGTAAGCTATTATTTCGCATTGATGATCAAAAATACCGTTTAGCGGTTGATCAAGCGCAAGTTGCCTTAGAGCAAGCCCATCAACAAGAGCAGTCACTGTATGCACAAGCCAGTGTTGCTCAAGCGAATATTGCCACCAGCCAAGCCAATTATAATAATGCCCATAGTGACTTTAATCGTATAAGCCAATTAGCGAAGAAAAAACTCGTTTCGGCATCTATGCGTGACAATGCTTATGCTAAAAACCAAACCACACAGGCTAACTTAGCCGCCGCTAAGCAACAAGCCGTTGTGATACAAACTCAGTTAGGTGATAAACCAGGTCAAAGTACCGTTGTACTTGCCGCTGAAAATGCCTTAGCACAAGCTAAACTTAATTTAGCCCATACTCAGATCATAGCGCCAAGTAATGGCATCATCACTAACCTCCAAGTTGATATTGGTACAATGGCAACTGCTAATCAGCCAATGCTCACTTTTATTCCGACTAACTCAATGTGGGTTACTGCTGATTTTAGAGAAAAATCCACCGCTAAATTTGATGCTCATTCAGCCGCTTATGTCGCCTATGATGCCTTACCCGGTCAAGTGTTTCCATTAACAATAAAAAGCCGTGATTTTGGTGTTGCAGCCGCACAACAGATAGCAAATGGGCATTTAGCAACAATGGAAACCAGTAATCGCTGGGTCCGAGATGCACAACGTGTACGTGTTAACTTCACAAGCCAACAGCCGTTTCCACCACAGCTGTTTGTCGGCTCACGCGCCACTGTAGTTGTCTATTCTCAGCAACACCCTATCGAGCAGCTATTAGCAAAAATTGAAATTCACTTAGCAAGTGTGCTGCACTTCATTTACTAAACCAAGCTCACTACTTAATTCACGGAGTCATTACTCATGAAAACAATGCGTCTTTGGTTTGGTTGTGTTACGGGTTTAGCCATTACCATGGTGTTTGGCTGGTCATACGGTTTTTTCGCTGCTTTATTACCGATTATCATCATGACTAATGCAGACCATTGGCATTGGGATGGCTATTATCAATTGGTGGTTGGGGTTATTTGGACAACGGTTGAAGTCAGTTTTATTAATGGCTTTTTCCAATCCTCACCACTGCTTCTGACTGTCGTTGTTGGGCTGTTTTTTCTCGAAAAATGTATTGCGATGAGCCATAAAAATAGCTATTTATTTGGTTTTGTCGGCTTACTCGTCGGCTCAATTGCCCTAAATTTTGCCAGTTATAGTAGTTTTGATTTAGAGGACTTTTCCGTTACTTTGTGGTGCAGTGCTGTGGTCACTCTTCCTATCTGTGCTTTAGCCTACTATTTTTTTCCTGAACCTGAACCTGAACCTCAATCCGCAACAGGAATAGATGAAACCAATAATGCACAACGCTATGATCACATCGGGATGATAAGACAAACCGCGCTAGGCTGGATTATTGCAATGTTGGCTTTTTTTATATTTCAAATTGGCGATCTTAATGATTCATTATCAGCCCAAGCATCGATCATTATTGTCCTTGCACCGATGACATTAATTGGTTCATTAGCAGCGGCAAAAATACGTATTATTGGTACGTTACTTGGTTGTTTAGCCGGATTAATTATTCAAGTTGGACTCTATACATGGTCAGATAACGGCATACTCTTTATCATGGCTTATGCTATTGCTGCAGGGATTTTCTGTTCTTGGTTAGCACTAGGTACTATCAAATCCAGTATTGCTTTCTCAGCAATGTCAGCATTAACAGTACCACTCTCCACTTCATTAGTACCAGATCAAAAAGATGCGGTATTCGCTATCTTTTATCGATTTAGTTCTATTGTTGTTGCGGTTGTCTTAACCTCAATGGCTATTTGGATTATCCATCACTTTCTCGTGCGAGTGATTAAATCACCCAATGAGCATTTTAATCATGGTTAAGATATGTTGAAACAACCATAAGTTGGTTGTATCAATATATGGTTGTATCAACAAATTTCATGTTTAAATAAAAGCCTTCAACGTTGAAGGCTTAAACGATATTAAGCATACAATTATTTATAACCTATTATGGTGACTTCTCACCGCCCTTATAGGGCGATGCTTCTTGTTTCGTTAGCCAATGCTCAATAGTATTGAGTCTTACTCAGCCTCCACAAGCAGACACGACCGTCCAGCCGCGTGGGTAATCAAAACTGCTGCGCCATAACGGTTCCCTTACCACAATCTGCAACTAGGCTATGTGGGGTCTTCTTGGTCAGTCAGTTGAAATTTGGTTTTCCATCTGCACTTGATTGTCGTTACAGATAATTGAAGTGTAGCACAACAGTTAAATAACTATCGTTATTTTGCCTTATATCCCCGCCCGTATTGGGCGAGGGTTTACGGCTGAATCGCTAAATCATCTTTACTTACACTGACACCTTTAATCTGAGCAAAAACTTGATCGCCCACTTTAAGTGCTAATTCATCGGCTGCCCATGCGGTAATATTAGCCCACAGATGTGTTTCACCAATCCGTAGCTTTACTTCCACACGCTCATCTTCACCGTAATGAATTTTATCAATCCGCGCAGTGAGAATATTACGAATACTGCTAGCTTGAGGATAATGACGTGCAATCGAAACATCGTTAGAAAATATTCGCACTCGCACCCATTCTCCTCGTTGATGAGGTAACTGGGTCACCCATAACGAAGCATCATGACTGAGCATGACTTGGGTTAACGCATACCGTGGATGATTGACATTCACCCGCGCACTCAACAACGAACTCTGCTCTTTTGCTGGTAGCCACGGACGCATTTCAGGTGAACTCCAAACAGAATTCACATGACCTGAAATCAGCACCTTGCCTTGATTAAGCATCACCATGGAATCAGCTAAGCGTAGAATTTCATCTAAGCTATGGGTCACATAAATAATCGGTGTATTCACTTCTTTTGCCAATTTCTCCAAATAAGGCATCAGTTCTTGCTTACGTGGCATGTCTAACGATGCTAAGGGTTCATCCATTAATAACATATCAGGCTTGGTCAGTAATGCCCGCCCTATTGCAACCCGTTGCTTTTCTCCACCCGATAACGAGGCAGGATAACGCTGCAATAAGGGTGCAATACCTAATAAATTAACTACGTCATCAAAATGTTGCTGATCAGGGTGTTTAACGCCGTAATTCAAATTGCCTTTAACGGTATAGTGCGGAAATAAACGCGCATCTTGAAATACATAGCCAATATTGCGTTTATCAGCACTTAACGCGATACCTTGTTGGCTATTAAATAATACCCGTTCACCAAGGCGTATATAACCTTGATCGGGATGATTTAAGCCACTCAGTACATTCACTAACGAGGTTTTACCTGCGCCAGAACGACCAAAAATAGCCGTAATACCTTGCATAGGTACATCAAGATCAATCGCCAACGCTAAATCACCCAATTGCTGGGTAAAACACATTTTTAATCGTTTTTGCGCTATGTTAGTGCTCATTACGCTGCCCCCAATCGTTTTCTCGCCACACGGGTTAGCCATTCAGAAGCAAATAATGATAACAATGCAATCACAATCGCAACGACACACAACCTTGCCGCTTCACTTTCAGCGCCAGGGGTTTCAATAAAGGAATACATCGCTAAAGGGATCGTTTGAGTTTGACCAGGAATATTAGACACAAAGGTAATCGTTGCGCCAAACTCACCTAATGCACGCGCAAAGGCTAAAATAGTCCCCGTAAGAATGCCAGGGATCATTAATGGCAAAGTGATGGTGATAAATACCCGCATCGATGAGGCACCTAAAGTCCGCGCTGCTTGTTCAAGTTTCTTATCGACACCTTCTAAGGCTAATCGAATCGAGCGTACCATTAACGGAAATGACACCACTGCTACCGCCAATGCCGCACCACGCCAACTAAAACTGAAGCTAAAACCAAACCATTCATAAAGCCACTTACCAATCGTACCCTGACGTCCCATGGTGATCAGCAATAAATAACCAATAACCACCGGTGGTAACACTAACGGCAAATGAATCAAGCCATCTAATAGTGACTTTCCCCAAAATTGACGTCGAGCCAATAACCATGCGCAGCCAATCCCTAACGGTAAACTGAAGATCACCGCCACACTGGCAATTTTCAAACTTAAAAATAACGCTTCTAATTCATATTCAGTTAGCACTAACAACAGCCCTGTAAAACTTTTCTTGTGATAGCAATAGCATAGGTAATCATTGGCTTTCAGTCAGCAATGATTCGATTTCTACGTTTTATTCGCTGTATTTTTAAACATAATAAAGATAAAACACAAAAGGTACTCAGCTTTCACTCAGTACCTTATTCGGTATCGATTCTTTACGGTTGTTGTTAACTACTATTTTGTTACCTGATCAAAACCATAAGATTTGAAAATTGCAGCGGCTTGAGGTTGCTGCAAATACTGATAAAAGCCTTTTGCCGCAGGCGTAACATTGCCTTTCACCAATGCCATTGGGTATACAATAGGTTTATGTGAATCTGCTGGGAATTGATAAACGGTTTTTACTTTTTTAGAAATTTCAGCATCTGTTTTATAAACAATACCCAGCTGGGCTTCACCACGCTCGACTAACACCAACGCTGAACGAACATTATTAGCGCTTGCCAATAAGGGTTGAGCTTGCTTCCATAATCCTAAAAACTCTAACGCTTGTTTCGCATAAATACCGGCAGGCACATAATTAGGATCACCGACAGCTAAACGGGTGCCATCTAACGCTTTGGCTAAATCCCAACTAGCACTAACGTTGACTTTATTTTGTGGGTACGCCAACGGTGCAACCATCACTAAACTGTTTTTAACAATATCTTTACGACTGTTATCTACTATTGCGCCTTGCTGCTCAGCATAATTCATCCATTTTTCATTAGCCGATAAATAAATATTAGCAGGCGCACCTTGGCTGACTTGACGCGCTAATGTCGATGATGAAGCAAAAGATAATGTCGTTTCTACCCCAGTTTGCTGCTGATATTTCGCGGCAATATCATTTAAGGCATTAGTTAATGATGAAGCGGCAAAGACGGTAATTTTATCAGCCGCGAAAGCTGGTTGCGCAAAAATAGATAACACCGCAGCAGTAAGAACAACAGATTTAAGTGACATAACAGACTCCATAATATTTCGATATATAGTAATGTATATATCGATATTTACCAAGTATATCTTTTATACCAATAAGTAATAATAACAAATAAAACATTCGCCAATACACCAAAATTCTTAATCGTTTTATTCAACAAGGCGATTAAGACAGAAAATGACGCATTTAAAATACGTCAAAGTCAAAAAAGCAAACGATTACTATTTTTAGAAATGAGCAGTTTTATACCTTTTATTTATTAAGATACCATCCTCAACAAGATCTTG
>CAMQXY010000140.1 GCA_947039005.1 uncultured Photobacterium sp. | reverse complement strand
ACAATGAGCACGATAATGTGCTCATTGATTGTACTGTTTATCCTGTAATTACAACTAAACACTCTTGAAATGACACCCGCCATTGATCAAAATTCACTCTACCCTCAAGATCAAAATACCTTAAAGACATAAATAAAAGTCAACATTCTCATTTCTTGACTAAGCTTGGTAACAACATTCGTATTTACCACCAAACGGCAAGGATAGAATAAGATGGCATTACTTGATTTTGTACGTGACATTGGCAATAAATTATTCAGCAATGAAGATGAAGCGCCTGCGAAAATTACCCAGCATATTGAAAATAACAATCCAGGCTTAACTAATTTAAATGTTGAGGTTAAAGATGGCGTAGCGACTCTTTCAGGTACAGCAGATAGCGCCGCAGCGAAAGAAAAAGCTATTTTGATGACTGGTAATACTGCAGGTATTGAATCAATTGTTGATAACATTGATGCACCAGCAGCAACTGAAACAGTAAACTATTATGAAGTTAAATCTGGTGATAGCTTATGGAAAATAGCGGAAAATACATTAGGTAATGGTGCTGATTATCAAAAAATATTCGATGCTAACCAAGAAGTGATTATCGATCCTGACAAAATATTTCCAGGTCAGAAACTGCGTATACCAACGATGGCTTAATAGAATATAGAGGTGAAATTAATGGATATTAATCAACTATTACGCATTGGTGCCCAACTGTTTTCGCAATCTCAAGCAAATACCACTGGATTAAACGAAACGACTATTACTTCAGCATTATCACGTTTATTTGGTGGTGATAGCGATGGCAAAGGCATTGATTTACAAAGTATTATACAATCACTTAACGGTGCAGGGTTAGCCAACCTTGCAGCATCTTGGCTTGGTAATGGCAATAATGAGGCGATTTCAGCCACAGATATTGGAAATATTTTTAACGCAGACCAACTGTCAAACTTTGCTAACGAGGTTAAATTACCACAGAGTGAAGCAATAACAGGTTTGCAAGAAACATTGCCAGGAATGATAGATAAAGCAAGTCCGAATGGTGATATTGCCGGAGAGCTTTTTCAAGCTGTTGGCGGAATGGATGGACTACTCAATATAGCTTCAAACATTTTTGGTAAAAAGTAATATTTCGCGTCATAATTTAAAAAGTGAATCGATGCTATTACAACGAATTATCATTAATAATATTATCGATTCCCTTCTTATTTTATCAGATTACTTCTGAGCACTAACGCCCATTAGGTGATCAACCTTTTGTACATTCTTAAAGCCAACCGCTTTTAATCGACGAATAACACCATCAACAAAGCCACTGCCCTTTTTCATAATATGTGGATTACCAGTATAGTGGAAAAGGCGTCCATCTTGGCGTAATACCCGATAGATCTCACTATAAAACTCTTCACTATAAAGTTCACCAGCAAGAGAAAAACGTGGTGGATCGTGAATCACTGCATCAAATGACATTGAAGGCATGGTCGTGATCAATTCAAAGCTACTGCCCTGACGCTGTTCAATGCCCTCGTTATTTAAATCACGAGACCAAGGGTTTAACGCACGTAGCCCCATCACCGATTCACTCAGTTCAATGGTCAATACTTTTTTAGCACCAAGTCGGTGTGCAGCAATCGCAGCGTAGCCTAAGCCGCTGCAACAATCGAGTACATTATCACCACTGCGAACAGCTTGTTTAGCCATCCCTGAAGCACTTGTAAAAGGATCTGTTCCTTTAGAAATGTGCATCTTAACACCACTAATTTCAAGAAGTGGCGCTCCATCTGTCGGTGCTAATTTGTAATAACCAACACTCCGATCTTCAACCGGTTCCATATCGCCATCACTACAAAGATAAATTCTCTGCGTCTTTTTAACGATTTTTTTAAGATCAGCAATCGAAAGTTGATTGTCTTCGTCAAGAATTAAACCTTGATCAGTAACGATAAAGTCCTGCTCTGTAAGATTAAGATCAGTCGATATTCGGACACTAGAAAGTCCTTTTCCAATGGCATCTAACGCCTGTTGAGCATTTTTTGTGTGGAGGTAATAGCCAAGCATAGTTCATTTATCTAATTAGAAACACTATTGGCATTATAACATAAAATAGAAACGCCAATCTTCATCGTTAATAACCTACTCCGCATGATTTAAATTAACAATAACGTTACTCTTTAATAATAAATGTAAACACTTTTTTTATTCGATTTGGCTATTATTATAATCACCACAACGTCCTTATTGATGATCTTTATGATTATTTTTTCTCTATATTCCGCACTTCACTGAAAACCAAACTATTCACCCAAAGAATAACAGCAACACCAATGAGCCAGCTACTGATTGGGTTGGGGCTAAAAATACTGCAATGCATAAATATATATGCTCAACAAATTATTCCACATATTTCAATATAATAGATCCTTAATAACATTGGCACTATAAATTAGTGCCAATGATTTAAAATATATTAGTCGTTAATTAAAAAGTGCTTAAGATCTTAATTGAGCTTATTTGGTTATCGAACCCCGTCGCATTACCATCGCCACTATTACGCGTATAATAAACACCGCTATAATTTACACCTTTGTAGAATCTTACTGACCACCCCATAGGTATATCATAAGACGACATTTTATTATCAAAATTATAATCACCCAAATTAGGAATATCATGAGTGATCTTTACTGACTCTCCCATTTGATAATTTTGACTATAAATTGAAACACCTTTACCTTTATATCGACCAGTATCACCTTCTGAAAAAAGGGACGATTCAACACACTTAGCTTCTTTCGCTTTACAGAAAATACTGCCTTCACCTTGGGATTTTTCACAGCGACGTTGCACTTTATAACGTGCCATATCCTCTGTTACACCAACATCAGCAAAAACATCACGAAATGGTTGCAGTGTACAAACATAAACTCGACTACTATTACTGTTATTTCCATTATTATTAATATTATTTACATTTTTGAACTCAAGATGTAAATCGGCGTGTGAAGCAGTACTGAAACCTAAAAGTGTGATTAAAAAGATTATTTTTTTCATGACTACTTATTTTCCGTAACAAACTATATTGCTACTATAAAAGGTTAATAAACGCACGCATAATAACACTAAGGGGAATACCTGTATATAATACAGTGTTCAATATCCTTATTTGATATAAAAAACACCATTAGTCCATGTTGTCATTTTATAGCTCCTAATTTTATTTCTTCGCCCTCCTCCTTTAAGTATAAGAACATATTTAAATATTCTTAATTAATAATATATTAAATTCATCCTAACGATTAAAAATGCAACTTAAAATCATATTATCCATAATTACTTTGTGGTATTTTGTGTCAATTTATGTAATTAATATACCTTATAGAAAAATTTAAATAATAATATAAAAGGAATATTATGAATATTGCTCAATATATTGTGAAGTTACTCAGTGCTGCGGGAATAAAACGTATTTGGGGAGTAACTGGAGATTCATTAAATGGCATCAGTGATAGTTTACGTGCAGATGGCACAATAGAATGGATAGGAACAAGGCATGAAGAAGTCGCAGCTTTTGCCGCGGGCGCAGAAGCTGAACTATCTGGAGAACTTGCCGTTTGTGCTGGATCTTGCGGACCCGGCAATATGCATTTAATCAATGGATTATATAATTGTCAGCGAAATAGAGTTCCCGTACTAGCCATTGCTTCTGATATCCCCTCTTCAGAAGTTGGCAGTCGTTATTTTCAAGAAACAGATCCCCTCCACTTATTTAAAGAATGTAGTGTTTTTTGTGAAAAACTCACTCATCCATCACAAATGCCTTTTATTTTAGAAGCAGCAATGCGACAAGCTATTTTAAAAAAAGGCGTAAGTGTAATTGTTATTCCAGGTGATATTTCATTACTTGATATGCCAAAAAACACTAAAATAAAATGGCAACGTCCGGCATTAAGACAAATTGTACCTGTCTTATCTGAATTAACCTTATGTCAGGAGATTATAAATCAATCATCAAAAATAGTTTTATTCTGTGGCGCTGGGTGTAAAGGATCACATAATCAAGTATTAGCACTGGCTGCAAAACTTAAAGCACCTATTGTCCATGCTTTAAGAGGCAAAGAGCATATTGAATATGATAATCCCTATGATGTTGGTATGACTGGGCTTATCGGTTTTGCTTCTGGCTATCATGCCATGGAAAATGCAGATACGGTTATTTTACTTGGAACAAGTTTTCCATTTAAACCTTTTTACCCTAAAGCGGCTCGGATTATTCAAATTGATAATGATCCAGATGCCATTGGTCGAAATACCCAAGTTGATCTTGCTCTTATCAGCGATATTAACCCAACATTATCGGCACTGCTGCCATTAGTCGATGAAAAAACAGATCACCATTTTCTCGATAAGTGTCTTGAGCATTATCGAAAAACACGTAAAGATTTGGATAATTTAGCAGAGATAAAGCCTAAAAGTCACTTAATTCATCCTCAAACTCTAGTGAAAATGCTCAGTGAAAAAGCACAAGCTAATGCAGTATTCACTTGTGATGTTGGAACGCCAACATTATGGGCTGCTCGTTATTTTAAAATGACCAATCAGCGACGCTTAATTGGTTCATTTAATCATGGATCAATGGCAAATGCTCTGGCGCAATCTATCGGTATACAAGCAGTAGATACTACTAGGCAAGTGATTGCATTATGTGGTGATGGTGGATTTTCGATGCTAATGGGTGATCTTCTTACCCTAGTACCTTATAAACTTCCAATTAAAATAGTCATTATCAATAATAGCTCATTAGGATTTGTTGATATGGAAATGAAAGCTGCGGGCTTTGTTTCTAATGCAACCAACCTTAATAACCCAAGTTTTGCAGCGATTGCAAATGCTTGTAATATTAAAGGTATCACCGCATCAGATCCACATAAACTCAGCGACGCTATTGATGAATTATTAAACCATGACGGCCCTGCACTACTAGAAGTAATCACCGATAAAAACGAATTGAGTTTACCACCAACAATTAAACTTGCTCAAGAAAAAGGATTTACCATCTACACATTAAAAGCTCTTTTTAATGGCTATGGTGATGAATTAATTGATATTGTAAAAACAAACATACTACGTTAATCAATAAAAAAGGTGTACTCAGTACACCTTTTATATCGCTTACTTTAATATCAATGAGCATTAGTTACCAAAGATTCTTAATATCAGCTAAATGGTTAGGTAAATCTTGTGGTTTTTCACAGCAGACTTGTTCCATCACTTGCTGAAGTTGTTTCTTCATCATATTCATTGCATGATGACCACCATTTTGACCGAGGGCACCAACACTGTACATAAAGCTACGGCCCATAAATGTAAAGTCCATCCCCGCCGCCAGTGTACATGCAATATCAGAACCTTCTCTAATACCACTATCCATCATAATAGTTGTTTTTCCTTTACAAGCATTAAGAATTTCGACGCCTTTATTAATGGTTGATGGACCAGCATCCAGTTGACGTCCACCATGATTGGAGACAATGATTCCATCAAGGCCTATTTCAATCGCTTTTTCTGCATCTTCAACAGTCGATAACCCTTTTAAAACTAAGTTACCATCCCATTTATCACGTAACTTACGTACTTTATCTTCACTTAAACGACCATTAAACGTTTTATCCATGAACATAGCTAAATGATGCATATTCATTGAACCAGACATATATTTGGTTAACGATTTAAATTCTGGCTTGCCTTTAATTAAAGTCTCAAGTGCCCACTCAGGAGAAAGCATAATTTGCAGCATATTTTCTGCTGTCATTTTTGGCGGCATTGCCAAGCCATTTTTTATTTCTTTTGGACGATAAGCAAAGGTTGGAACGTCAGATAATAAAACTAAAGTTTTAACTCCTGCTGCTTTACAACGCGCAAGTAAATCATCGGTGATCGCATCATCGACTGGGTGATATAACTGAAACCACATTTTACCTTCTGTAATTTCAGCAATCGTTTCAATTGATGAGGTTGATACGGTACTCAATATAAATGGAACATTATGCTCAAATGCCGCTTTTGCTAAAATATCAGGAGCTTTAGGCCAGATTAGCCCTTGAAGTCCTATAGGGCTTACACCAAATGGGGCATCATAAGTTTCACCGAATAAAGTCGTTTTTAATGAAACATCCTTATAATCTCTTAAATAATAAGGAATAAGTTCAAGTTTACGAATATCGTCAGTATTACGTCTTAAACCAATCTCATTGTTACAACCGCCATCAACATATTCAAATGCAAACTTTGGTAAGCGTGATTTGGCTTTTTTTCTGAGTAAATCAACAGAGGGATATGAATTATTAAAATAGTCTTTCATGATATTTCCTTTATTCTATGAGTCATTTTTTGGAATTCATAACTTATCTTTTTATTTGTCTTACATATATATATCACTAAAAAAACAAAGTACCATTACTTTTATCGACTATAAGTAAAAATTCACATTCCGACATTTAATATAGAAAAACAACATTCATACTATCTCTTTCCACTTCAGACATTATCCCTGCACATAACACGCGGTATAACCCTAAAACTGTTGTGGCTTAATGAACTTGTACACCTATAACGGTGTACAGTTTTACTTGACCACTTCAAGCATTTAAAAATCAAATAATTAAAAATATAGACATGGACGGCTATAAAATTAATAGTTGATCACAATAGAAAAACCATACCCATTACAAGCACTGCTTTATTTATGATTATAATTTATGGTTAAGTAACGTTACACATTACGTTCCCCCCTCCCCCGCTATAAACTCAAAATAACTCAGATCGCATATCATGGTATTAGGAGAAAAAATAATATAATAACAAATTTAATCTAAACGCTTTATAGTTACAGTTGTCACTGGCAGTTCATTTGAAAAATGTAAACCTTTGTCAAAATCCGTATCAACGCGCTCTGATGTTAATAGTGAAATCACATTCGGAGGTGTTATAGGATCATTAGCTGAAGTAAAGATTAACCCACCATCACTACCTGCATCATAAGTCTTAAGAGAAACATCTACTGACTCTACCCATTTACCATCAACAAACAATTGATAACTATTTAAACCAGTAAACCAATCGGGGCTTGGAGCAAGCATTGTGACAAATGAGATATAAGAATAGTTTTTAGTAATATTAAAAGTCATGGTTACTGATTCTTGATCAACTGCTATCCCACTTCCGTCAATTGTTGAAAATGAACTACCATTATTTTGTAGTTCACCTATTTCAGTTTTTAATTTAGTTTTATCTCCAGTTTCAGCAACTTGAATAATTCCTGCTGATGCCTGTTCTCCTAACTTAAATATTCCACCTTGATTATTATGTGTTAATCCAATTACGCCAGAGAAATGTCTATTTAGAGGGAAGTTAGTACTAAAATTATTAGCATTCCAATTACTATTAAGCGTTACTTCATAAGTAGCTGTTTCTGAATTACTTGCTCCTACGTGATCATCATCACTACTGGGACACCCAAGTAAAGTACTGGATAATATTACAGCTATTATTGTTTTTTTCATTTTAAGAACCTCAGTTAAGCCTAATTAAGCCTAGCGTTACATTTACGTAACATCAACTTCGATTATAAAATACTCATCGACTTGACCTCTTGCGATAACACAGAAGCATTACAACTCATAATCCACAGTATTTATGCTGAGATGGAACAAATCAAACAATCACTATTTACTTACCAATATTATGGTGCGTTATCATTAAAAAGATGCGTAAAATTAAAGGCAGGAGGATAATTTAAAGGTGATTTCGTCGCTAAAACACCTTAAATCAGGTTCGTCTTTCTAATTTTGTTAAAAAATACGCCAATAAAGAATTAAATATACTCAATTACAATAAAGCACTACTCTAACCATCTCATATACCACAGAAAACAGCCAAAAAGTGACACCGTCACACTAAGAAATTAAGCAAGAAAAGCGGCTACCAGTATTCACCATCATCAGGAAAACTTATACAGAACTCAATGAGCAATCAACACATCTTTTAATTAGTCACGTTGAAGTGTTAGAGATGTTTCAAAT
>CAMQXY010000139.1 GCA_947039005.1 uncultured Photobacterium sp. | reverse complement strand
CATTCACGTTGCAGAGTGCAACCGCTACCGCAACGCTATGTTAAAAAAGATAAAATGATGGCGGCAATGACTGCCATGGGAAAGAGAAATACAGATTTGAAATGTTACTAAACCGCGTTGATCAATAAAATACCAAACGCTAGATAGAGAAGAACCCCATCGGCGGCCAAGCAGTTGGGGTTCTAAGAGAGATAACAGCTATATCTCTAGTTGCTGAGTAAGTATACCTCAACAACCTGTTTATTGCCTGAATAATCATCTAATATCATTAGCATCTGCTTGTACAATACGCCTATGGAATGACGTGAATATGATGCAACAACACTATTTTATTATTCAGATGTAAGTAAGACCACAGCAGTTAGAATTAGTTCCAAAAAACATTTTGATTACTGAATATTTTTTTATCGCACGAATTTCAGCCTTACCCCATCGCTACCCACGACAATTTACAGTAAAATAACCACAGAGCTCTTTTCTTTGAGCCAAATTAATTAGGAAAACAATGAAAAAAACATTTGCTTTAACTCATCCCAAAAAAGCGGCTGCTCGTGTTGTAGAAACTATTAAACACGATGTAAAGAAATACATTCGTCGTGAGCGTAACAAAGCATTACCTGCTGGTACTGATTTTTGGGATTTTGATTGCAAGTTTGGTCATACCGAGCAAGAAGCAAAAGTTATTCACGTAAAAGAAATCAACAAGTGTATTGATGAAGCTGAAAAGCTAGAACTACCATCATTATACTTAGAGATTCTGGCAAAGCCTGCAACACGTGCACCACGTCCAGATTTTGATTTCGACGAAGAATAATTGCTCATTAGCCATTATTTAATGCGCTATAGAACCAAACAAAAAAGAGTCGTATTAACGACTCTTTTTTATTACCACGACAATACACCCCACCGCTTAAAACCAACGATCAAGTGAATGTCTATCTAACTGCTTAAATGCGCGATTTAATACATCAGCTAATTCTTGATAGCGCGGCTGAGATTTCTTAGGCTGCATCGCATGCCCTTCACTAACAATCTTTTGATAAATTTCGCTATACCATTTTGCTAATGATGGCGGCAATGTCGTTTGGCTGCGCTTCCCTAACCACCATAAGCCTTGTAATGGCATCGATATTGCGAGTAATGCAATCGCGATAGCTTGTGGCATTGCATCATAATTATGAAACGCCATTTGAGTAAGAATGCTAATTGCAGCAACCGCAGGCATCACCTTGGTCGCAAATTGGGTGGCTTTAATATACCGATGTTCAGGAAAAACAGCCGCCAGCTCTTTGCGCATTGGCCATGTTGTCATGTAATGCTGACCATTCTGAAAGTGTTTCCACATTGTATGTTGAGCCATAATGCACCACTCATCAAAAAAAATTATAACATTTAAAAAAAATACACAACAAACTTGATTCAAATTAAAATTTTCTAAAATCTTTTTGTTATATTGCGTAACAATCGGTTATTCTAGGCAAGCCTAAATGTAATTGTTGCCGTTAATGACCTTAACTGCAAGCTAGGCTCTGTCAAGGATGACCCAGAATTAGAGGTAACTCAATTCTATTTCTCAGGAAAGAGTGTGATTTTTTCCGCTAGTAAGACGACTAATAATGATTCGTCTATTCTAGTGGTACTTTTTTATTCAATTTGAATATCAACTTTCAGACAGATCATAGGTAGTCACTCTCATGTCTAAGCTGGTTTTAGTTCTAAACTGCGGTAGTTCATCTCTTAAGTTCGCAATCATTGATCCAGTATCAGGTGAAGAACATCTTTCAGGTCTAGCAGAATGTCTAGGCCTTCCTGACGCTCGTATCAAGTGGAAACTTGATGGCAAGCACGAAGCTCAACTAGGTGACGGCGCTGCTCACGAAGAAGCTCTAGCATTCATGGTTGATACTATCCTTGCTTCTAAGCCAGAACTTAAAGAGTCTCTAGGCGCAATCGGTCACCGTATCGTTCATGGTGGCGAGCAGTTCTCTGCATCAGCACTGATCGATGACGTTGTTCTTCAAGGTATCGTAGATGCATCTGATTTTGCACCTCTACACAACCCTGCACACGTTATCGGTATCGAAGCTGCTAAGCATAACTTCGCTGGTCTGAAAAACGTTGCTGTATTTGATACTGCTTTCCACCAGACTATGCCTGAAGAAGCATTCTTATACGCAATTCCTTACCGTCTATACAAAGAAAACGGTATCCGTCGTTACGGCGCACACGGTACTTCTCACCGTTTCATCGCTCGTGAAACAGCGGTACTACTAGACAAGCCTCTTGATGAACTAAACATCATCAACTGTCACCTAGGTAACGGCGCATCTGTATGTGCAATCAAAGGCGGTAAATCTGTAGATATCTCTATGGGTCTTACTCCTCTTGAAGGTCTAGTAATGGGCACACGTTGTGGTGACCTTGACCCAGCAGTTATGTTCCACCTACACGACCGTCTAGGTATGAGCGTTGCTGAAATCAACACTATGTTCACTAAAGAGTCAGGCCTACTAGGTCTTACTGGTGTGACTTCTGACTGTCGTTTCGTTGAAGAAAACTACGGTACTAAAGAAGAAGCTACACGTGCAATGGACGTATTCTGTCACCGCCTAGCTAAGTATGTTGCAAGCTACGCAGCGACTATGGAAGGCCGTCTAGATGCAATCGTATTCACTGGTGGTATCGGTGAAAACTCTGCACCAATTCGTGAGATGGTTCTTAACCGTCTAGCTATCTTCGGTATCGAAGTAGATAACGAAGCAAACCTTAAAGCACGTTTCGGCGGCGAAGGTGTTATCACTACTGCAAACAGCCGCATTCCTGCAATGGTTGTTTCAACTAACGAAGAATTAGTAATCGCAGAAGATACAGCGCTTCTAGCTGAAATCTAATCTAACGATTATCTAAAACGGCTGGCCTTTAGTCAGCCGTTTTTTCATGGCATTTTGTCATATTTTACTGTGGTGCTGCTCTATGATTATTCTGCTTTAAATAATAAAGTCGAATTGTTATTGAACAGTGCTGTACCGATTCAATAGTCAGAGGAATTTATAGTGTCCCGTACTATTATGCTTATCCCAGTTGGCGCTGGTGTTGGTCTAACAAGTGTTAGTCTTGGTGTACTTCGTGCAATGGAACGCAAAGGCGTTCGTGTTTCTTTCTTCAAGCCTATCGCGCAACCACGTCACGGTGGCGATCAGCCTGATCTAACAACGACGATCATTCGTGCTAACAGCGATATGCAAATCGCTGAGTCATTCTCAATGGCAAGCGCTGAAGAACTTATTCGTAACGATCAAACTGACGTTCTTCTAGAAGACATCGTTGCTCGCTTTAAAGCAGCAGCAAATGCTGACGTAACGCTAATCGAAGGTTTAGTTGCTACTCGTAAGCACCCTTTTGCAAATCAAATTAACTTTGAAATTGCAAAAACGCTAGACGCTGAAATCGTATTCGTTGTCTCTCCTGGTACTGACAACCCATCACAGCTTAAAGAGCGTATCGAAGTAGCATGTTCTAACTTCGGCGGCATTAAGAACAAGCAAATCTCTGGTGTTATCGTTAATAAACTTAACGCACCTGTTGATGCTGAAGGCCGTACTCGCCCAGATCTTTCTGAGATCTTTGACGATGTTGAAGGCACTGTTCCTTCAAACGTTGAAATCATGCAAGTGTTCAACTCTAGCCCTATCCGTGTACTTGGTTGTGCACCTTGGAGCTCAGAGCTAATCGCTACCCGTGCAACAGATATTGCTCAGCACCTAAATGCTGAAATTATCAATGCTGGTGATATCGAAACTCGTCGTATTAAGAGCATCACTTTCTGTGCACGCTCTATCCCTAATATGGTTGAGCACTTCCGTCCAGGTTCACTACTAGTGACTTCTGCTGACCGTCCTGACGTTATTGTTGCTGCATGTCTTGCTGCAATGAACGGCGTTGAGCTAGGTGCACTTCTACTAACAGGTGGTTACGACCTACCTAAACCTGTTATGGATCTATGTGAGCGCGCATTCGCAACAGGTCTTCCTGTTATGACAGCACAAGGTAACACTTGGCAGACGTCTCTTAACCTACAGAGCTTCACACTAGAAGTTCCTGCAGACGATAAAGAGCGTGTTGAGTTTGTTAACGAGTACATGGCAAGCCACATCGACGGTAACTGGATTGAATCTCTAACTGAAGGTTCAAACCGTGAGCGTCGTCTAAGCCCACCAGCATTCCGTTACCAGTTAACTGAGCTTGCTCGTAAAGCGGCTAAACGTATCGTTCTTCCTGAAGGTGATGAGCCACGTACAGTTAAAGCTGCGGCTATCTGTGCTGAGCGCGGTATCGCTGAATGTGTGCTTCTTGGTAACCCTGAAGAAATCCGTCGCGTTGCTGAGCAACAAGGCGTGGTTCTTGGTGCTGGCGTAACGATCATCAACTCTGAAGAAGTACGTGAAAACTACGTGGCTCGTTTAGTTGAGCTTCGTGGCGCGAAAGGCATGACTGATGTAGTTGCTCGTGAGAAACTACAAGATTCAGTATTCCTTGGCACAATGATGCTTGAGAATGGCGAAGTTGACGGTCTAGTATCTGGTGCAGTTCACACTACAGCAAACACTATCGTTCCTCCGTTCCAAATCATCAAGACCGCACCTAATGCGTCTATCGTATCATCTGTATTCTTCATGCTGCTACCTGACCAAGTATTGGTTTACGGTGACTGTGCGATCAACCCAGATCCAACAGCTGAGCAACTTGCTGAAATCGCTATCCAATCTGCAGATTCTGCAAAAGCATTTGGTATCGAGCCACGCGTAGCAATGATCTCTTACTCTACTGGTACTTCTGGTAAAGGCGCAGACGTTGATAAAGTACGTGAAGCAACGAAGATCGCTCAAGAGAAACGTCCTGATCTAATCATCGACGGTCCTCTACAGTACGATGCTGCAATCATGGAAAACGTAGCCGCTTCTAAAGCGCCAAACTCTCCAGTAGCAGGTAAAGCAACTGTATTTATATTCCCTGACCTAAACACAGGTAATACAACATACAAAGCGGTACAACGTTCAGCAGATCTAGTCTCTATCGGTCCAATGCTTCAGGGCATGCGTAAGCCAGTTAACGACCTTTCTCGTGGCGCACTAGTAGACGATATCGTTTACACAGTTGCACTAACTGCGATTCAGGCAGAACAAGCTAACGCTAAGTAAGTTTTAATACTACTTTAAGCGACTGACAAAACGCCCCTATACATGCCTTCAATTTTTATTGATAAAGTGTATAGGGGCGTTTTTTATTGCTGGCAACTGCTGATTTAAGCCTCTATGCTAATATCTACTTAGGTTAAGGACGACCCAATAGCATGGATGTGCTCAATACATTAGGGCTTTTTATAGGCTCTTTAATTTCAAATACCCTCGCATCACTCTCTGGTGGCGGCGCAGGGCTGATCCAATTCCCACTGCTTATTTTTCTAGGTTTACCGTTTAGTATTGCCCTTGCAACCCATAAAATCGCCAGTGTCGCTTTAGGCATTGGAGCAACCATTAACCATATCCGTAACGGTACCTTGGCATGGAAGCTCACCGTTTATGTCATCATTGCAGGAGCATTTGGTGTCATCCTTGGGGCTAATCTTATTCTTTCAATTCCGGTTAAATTTGCCGAAGCCGCATTAGGCGCATTAATCATTAGCCTTGGTATTTACTCGGTCACGTCGAAAGAACTTGGACAAATCTCAGCACCGCAGCATCGAAATAGTATTGGCTTTATAATTGGTGCTATTAGCTTGTTTATTATCGGCATTATCAATGGATCTCTGACGGCGGGCAGTGGTTTATTTGTGACCTTATTTCTCGTACGCTGGTTTGGTTGTGATTACAAACAGGCTGTCGCAATAACGCTCGTCAGCGTAGGCTTATTTTGGAATGCAATTGGCGCGGTGGCTATCTATCAAGCTGGCGCAACCATTTATTGGCCATGGCTACCAGTATTATTGGTCGGCTCATTATTGGGCGGTTATCTCGGTGCCCACCTTGCCCATCAACGCAGTAATCAATTAATTAAACGTTGCTTTGAAGCCTTAACGTTTGTGATTGGATTTAAATTATTGCTCGATCTTTAATAACGACAACACACCCCAGCAGGAGTAACCATGAATAAAGCCACCATTGATATTTATTACTGTCGTCAGTGTAATTGGATGCTACGAGCAACATGGATGACGCAAGAGTTACTCCATACTTTTAGTGAAGAAATTACTACCATCAGTTTGCATCCTGATACTGGCGGTCGATTTGAAATCCATTGCAATAACCGCTTAATTTGGGAACGCAAACGTGATGATGGTTTTCCTGATGCCAAACAACTAAAGCAACGCATTCGTGATGTGATTGATCCTGAACGTAATTTAGGTCATATCGATAGATAACCCTCCCTGCAACAAAAAAGCGCATCATCGAATAACCGATAATGCGCTTTTTTATCACGTCACAGAAGTTTAGTTCAGTATCGTCTGCGCTAATACTTCATGATCAAAACTGACCACAGACAGGTTCTGACCATCAAGCAAACCATAACTCGCGGGTAAACCATTACGTGGAATAGCCACCGAACCGGGATTAAATACGAAATAATCCGCTTTCCGTTCAGCAACCGGAATATGAGTATGACCAGAGACAATTACATCGCCTGTCATCAGCTGTGGATGCTTATCGGCATTATAAATATGACCGTGAGTTAAAAATAACCGTCGACCATCGGCTAACATCACTAAGTTATAATCCGCCATCATTGGGAAATCTAACAACATTTGATCGACTTCACTGTCGCAATTACCCCGTACTGCCGTAATTCGCGCAGCATATTGATTGAGTAATTCAGCTACTTTAATCGGATCGTACCCTTCAGGTAACGGATTACGAGGACCATGATTGAGAATATCACCTAATAAAATAAGATACTTAGCACCACTTTGTTCAAAAGCAGTAATGGCTTTTTGAGCTGCAACGAAACTACCGTGAATATCAGACGCAAAAAATAATTTCATGATTAAACTCGACCCAAAAATCGTAAATATATCGACTTAGTTTACGTGAGCGTCCATAAAAATACTATTATCACAATCAGACGATAATCAGATCAATCAGCATCACTTATGTTATGAAGATAACACTGATTAATAATATTCATCTCAACACTGACTTGCTTCCACTATTAGTTAATTTAAGATGGTAAATCGATAACCACGAGGGAATAACCAATATGAAGATCTTAGTAACAGGCGCAACCGGACTCATTGGCAAGGCACTACTCCCTCATCTAAATCATGATGAAATCACCGTGATTAGCCGCGATCCCGCCCGCGCTTATCAACTATTAGGTCATCATATTAATGCGCTTGATTCATTGGAATCGTTGCCTAATCTTGATCAATTCGATGCGGTGATTAATCTCGCTGGCGAGCCGATTATGGATAAACGTTGGAGTGAGCAACAAAAACATATCATTGAAGATAGCCGCTGGAATATCACCCAGCAACTGGTTGATAAAATCAAAGCCAGTAACACCCCGCCGCATATATTTATCAGTGGCTCAGCAGTGGGCATCTATGGTGATCAACAAGATTCTACTATTGATGAAACCTTTACCATTAAGCCTAACGATGCTGACTTCTCACAACACGTTTGTTATCGCTGGGAACAAATCGCCCTTGAAGCACAATCAGATCAAACGCGTGTATGCCTGTTAAGAACTGGGATCGTACTGGCTAAACAAGGTGGCGCACTAGCAAAAATGTTACTGCCTTATCAATTTGGTTTAGGGGGTCCGATTGGTAATGGTCAGCAATATTTTCCGTGGATTCAGTTACAAGATATGGTGCGAGGAATTTTATTTTTACTTAATAATAGTGAGACTCAAGGTCCGTATAATATGACCGCCCCCAACCCCGTCACTAATCGTACTTTCAGTGCCACCCTTGCCAGCACCTTGCATCGCCCACACCTATTCTTCACTCCAGCTTGGGTATTAAAATGTGCTCTTGGGGAGTCATCACAACTGTTATTAGACGGTCAACGCGCATTGCCGAACAAATTACAGGCAGCAGGGTTTAACTTTACTTTCCCTTGTATTGAGCAAGCATTGAAGCAAACGTTGGGGGATTAAGATAAACAAAAACAGGGCTGATGAGCCCTGTTTAA
>CAMQXY010000138.1 GCA_947039005.1 uncultured Photobacterium sp. | reverse complement strand
TAAAACAAACTTGGCTGTGAATAATAATCTGCACTCAATACCTCTATTGAAGGCACACCATCAAAATGAACAATCCACGCCATATTGCTACGCGGAAATTCTTTTGCGATTGATTTCTTTAGTTGCTTCAATAAACTCACACTATCAAACATGAGTGTTTTATTATCAAAACCAAATTGGTTAAACACAAAAAGATCGTCATCTTGTTTCAAGACAACAATACCACGATCCTTTTTAAAGGTTCTTGCTTCTATTGCTTCACCTGCCACCATAGTAGGTAACGCACGTTGAAAGGTATGGAATAATTGAGAGATATGAACTTTAGCCATGACTTTTCCAATTGTACTAATAATATTGAAAGTAATGTTCTATCATAGAATGTTGCTCTCACTGCTTTCTATTCAATTATGATTAACATTGGTTTAAATAAAACTAATATTATCATTATATAATCCCATCCCAAGAGATTACCAATCAGTATTTCGGTTGTTATCGCTGATCAGCAAAGATATAATTTATGCCTATTTTCATTAGAGTACTCATTTAATATGTCACGCTTTAGCCAATTTTTTTATGCTCACTGGAAATTAATAAGCCTACTGATACTTGCTTTAATTACCGTATTATCTTTAACACCTCAAGCTGAACTGCCTGTGGTGCCAGGAACAGATAAAACTCACCACTTTATTGCTTATGCAACGTTAATGTTTGCGGTTGCTTTTGTTAAACCTAAACAATGGCAATGGATAGCTGTATTTTTCTTTTGTTGGAGTGGTGCTATTGAACTCATTCAGCCTTACGTTAATCGTTATGGTGAATGGCTCGATCTTGCTGCAAATACCGGTGGATTAATTTGTGGTTTTATTATTGCTAGAATAATGGCCTCTTTTTGTAGAAAAATGCGTTAGCTCTTTAGTCTCTCGTGACGCTTTATCATAATAATCTTTATATAAGCTTGATTAATTATTAGTAATAAGAATGGTTATTTAAGCTTATTTTGTCTATACCTGAATGTACTACCTCAAAAATATTGCTTTGACTATTCATAAAGAAGTAAAACAACACAATATCGACTGATAATTCAGCGTCTATCGAGTCATTAACATAATTAGAGCTAAATATAAGATTACTCTTTTCAATGCTCTGATTGTTTAAAATCCATCAAACCAATTAAAAAGTCATCTTATTCAAGTTGTTACCTTTAACCTCCCGTTTCGCAACGGTAAGTCATAAGCAAGACGTATAATTCATTGACTTGAATTACATAAAAAATGCGAGCAGTATCCCAAAAATTATATCTAACTGGAATTTGATATTCCTATGCACATCGTCATACCGACATGACACTACGAGAATGATACTCAGATAGCATAGTAATAGTTAATTTGTTAACTTAATGTTCTTACAATCAACAACAAAACAGATAAAGCATTACACTAAAGTAATGTGGGGAAAGAAAATGAATGCTGAAGATAAACAGTTTGCGGTTATTGGTCTTGGCCGATTTGGTATGTCGCTATGCGAAGAGCTTAGCGAGCGTGGAGCACAAGTATTAGCCATTGATGTTAATGAAACATGTGTTCGCCAAGCTGCAGATATTGCAACGCAAGCTGTCGTCGCTGACTGTTCAAACGAAGCAACAATTGCCGAACTAAAACTCGATGATTATGATTTAGTGATGGTTGCAATCGGTGATGACATTAATGCTAATATATTAACAACCCTTTTATTGAAAGATGCCGGTGTAAAAACGGTCTGGGTCAAAGCCAAAGATACCCCACATTGTAAAATCCTCTCAAAAATTGGCGCAGATAAAATCATAAGACCAGAACGTGATATGGGTATCCGTATCGCTCGTAACATGCTAGATAAGCGTGTATTTGAATTTTCAGAACTAGGCAGTGGTATTTCATTAGCTGAAGTTGTAGTTACTGCACGCAATATGGGTAAGCCTATCTCACAGCATCCGTGTGCAAGCAGTGATGAAACACAAGTGTTAGCACTTAAACGTGGCCCAGAGGTACGCAAAGCGCCTGATATGGATATGGAAATGCAAGTTGGTGATATTCTCATTATTACTGGCCCTGAAGACGTATTATCAGAAACATTAAGAAAGTTATGAGTTTTATCCCTAACCGGGCAATGTATGTCCCAATAAAAACAGACAAGCGTAGTAAGCGGTGGTCTGAGCCAAAAATCATTATCTTTAGTTTTTTGGCGATTTTGATCCCTGGTGCCATTTTATTAACCTTACCGGTATTTTCTGTATCCGGTTTAAGTTTTGTTGATGCGCTTTTTACAGCAACGTCTGCAATTAGTGTTACAGGGCTTGGGGTTGTCGATACTGGCACCCACTTTACCACTAGTGGTAAAGTGTTATTAATGATTCTGATGCAGATTGGTGGTCTTGGACAAATGACCTTATCTGCTGTTTTGTTATATATGTTTGGCTTACGCGTTAGTCTACGCCAACAATCGCTAACAAAAGAGCAACTCGGGCAAGAAAAATTCACCAATATCCGTTTACTGGTTAAGCACATTATTATTTTTGTAATTGTATGTGAAGTGATCGGTACCTTTTTCCTATCATTACGCTGGGTACCGATGATGGGATGGGATAAAGGCTTGTTTACTGCTGTTTTCCACTCAATATCAGCCTTTAATAACGCCGGATTTTCACTGTTTTCGGATAATTTAACCCAATATGTTGATGATCCTTTGGTGATCATTACCATTGCGATGTTATTTATCTTAGGTGGTTTAGGTTTTACGGTTATTTCAGATTTACAGCGTAATTCACATCGTGGTTTTCACTTTTTATCACTGCATTCAAAAATAATGATTATTGCAACACCAATATTATTATTAGTCGGCACCGTGATGATTTGGCTCCTTGAGCACAATAATATGCAAACGCTGGGAAGCTTAAATACTTCAGGTCAATGGCTTGCTGCATTCTTCCAATCAGCAACAGCACGTACTGCAGGCTTTAATAGTGTCAACATTGGTGCTTTCACCGAGCCTGGTCTATTAGTTATGATGCTGTTAATGCTTATTGGTGCGGGTTCAACCTCAACCGGTGGTGGTATCAAGGTATCGACCTTTGTTGTGGCTATTTTGGCAACGTGGTCGTTTTTAAAACAACGTGACCGAGTGGTGCTTTTTAAGCGCACAATTTCAAATCAAACAGTAACAAAATCATTAGCGATTATTGTGGTGAGTGGCATCGTGTTATTAATCGCGATGTTTGCTTTAATGCTGACGGAAAAGGCACCGTTCTACGAAGTAATGTTTGAAACTATCTCTGCCTTTGCGACTGTGGGTGTTACTGCGGGTTTAAGTGCAACACTTTCAGAACCGGGTAAATACATCATTATTGTCGTGATGATCATTGGTCGTCTTGGTCCATTAACATTGGCTTATATGTTGGCTCGTCCAAAACCAACCTTATTAAGTTACCCAGAAGACAATGTTGCTGCAGGTTAATATTAACATTCATTATAACGTGTAAAAAAGGCGTGTTTCCTAATCAAAGAAACACGCCTTTTTATTGCGTTACGCTTAATCTCTAGGAATATTTGCCGCTAAATGATCATCAAATCCGGCAGCCACTAAATACTGATATGCTTGCCAAACCGAACTGGGTATAACTTGCTCCGTTGAAAAACCTAATGTTGGATAATAACGAATTCGCTGTAAATCCCCCACCATCACATTCACCAGATCTCCATAACTGATCACATCATTAGCAAATTCATCCAGCGTTAACGGTGGTGATGTAACTACAGCAATTTTATTCAACCATTGTTTTTCAAACGTTGCCAGTGTACGACGTTCCATAAACGGTTTTTGTACCAAAATAAATCGCTGCGGATCAAGCTGATTAGCTTGCAGAAGTTCACGAGTTTTTATTATGTTTTCACCGGTATTGGTTGCTAAAGGCTCAATATAAATACAGTCATTGGGTACACCCATTCCACGGGCAATATTAGCAAAATGTTCAGCTTCAGAGGTAGGGAATAAACCCTCACTGATTTCACCAACATTACCAGAGAACACAATATAAGGCGCATAACCTTGTAAAAAAAGTTGCGCGGCATATTCTGCAACGCGGATGTCATTGCTACACAGTACAAACAAGCAATCACTTTTAACGACTGGTTGATGCAGTAAATGATAATCCCAAATAATTTTCGCTGAACAATATATTCCTGACGACATAAAGAGTCCTTTTATTGTATCAATTGGTTATTTCTATACTATACGTTGTCTCAAATGTAATACTATGCAATGGAACACAACCAAAAATACTTTACATGCGATAACAACAAATTTAAGCCACAAATTGCATATTGCTAATATTAAACACATTTGTCTCATAATCGGTTGTATTTTCATATATAACCACAGTTATACTGACACTACTATACGCTTACTCAATATATTATGAATCAATAATCGTGGTACTTATTGACCAATATCCCTTGAAAAAAACCAAAAAAAATGGAGCAAGTCTGCACTTACTCCATCTCTTTAGTCATATTAATTATCGACCAATTAGCGCTGCCACCATTCAGGTAAAATCGCAATACTTGTACCATGTTGATCACTTAACCACGCTTGTTCACTTTCAATGGTTAACTGTAACTGCATTGAACGCTCAACCAACGTTTCTAAGCTTTTCAGCTCTTCATCACGAATAAAGACCACTGAAACATTCTTTAATGCACTGATCTTCGTTTTATTCGCTTGCCACCACACAGGAGCTGCATGGTCGCCGTAAGCATAAACAATCACTTTCTTAGCACGATGTGATGCCTTACGAATACGTTTTTCATCAGGTAAACCCAACTCAACCCATAATTCAATTTCATCGACTAAGTTTTTGGTCCATAAATCAGGTTCTTCTGCAGAACTTACACCTTTAGTAAATTGTAAGTCTGTATCTGCATTTAATCCCCAAGCAAGCACACGCAGCATAAAACGCTGTAATGTTTCTGATGGATGGCAAGCAACGGTATGCTGACCATCAAGATAAACATGGCGATCCATGTCTGCTACGTTCATGTTTACTTTATATATAGTGGCACTGATCGCCATGGGTAACCCTTTATGATTATAATCATTACTAAATAACCGTGTACGCGAGCAGCACAATACATGTGCTATTTGCCTACACAAAAAATACTGACGTCGTCTTAATCAGAAAACAATGTATATAACGATATATCTTGCTGAATAAGATCTTCTTTTTGTGCTTTTGTTAACCGTTTTTTAATTCGATACTCAAACTGCATTGCATCGCGTTTAGACGTAACTTGTTGTGACCACACTAACGTTAAAGGTCCTTTGCCTTTAAGGTATTTAGCCCCTTTTTTACTGTGTTGATGTTCTTCAAAGCGACGACCAACATCAATGGTAACACCACAATAAAGCATCCCTTTATGGGTACGGATAAGATAAACAAACCAAGGAATGGTCGACATAATAACAAGCCATAAAATAAACAGGCCCAACATAGAATGTTGAGCCTATAGAAACGATAAAGCTGCAGCAATACAGGCGGGATAATCTACCAGTATTCCTAAATAATAGAAACTATTCTGTTAATGATTCTAACATTTCTTGTAATTCAATGACTTGCTGCTTTAATTGCTCAATATCTTGTTCTAATGTAACAATTCGCTCTTCGCTAATCGTACTGGCCACTTTTGTTATTTTTACTGGGGTGTAATTATCAATATCGATATCGCCACTGAGTAAATGCATATAACGACAATCACGTTTACCAGATTCTTTAGGTAACTTAATAACATAAGGACCATTGTCAGTTGATGCTAACTGTTCAAGTACCGCTTCAGCCTCTTGCGTATCCGTGAAATCACATAAACGATTAGTACGAGTACGAATTTCACCCGCACTTTGTGGGCCACGCAATAAAAGAACAATAATTGCGGCAAGCTCTTGTTTGGTAAATTGCAATGAACCAAATTCAGTATTACAAAAGCGATGTTGGAACTTAGACACACGACTACCAAAACTGGATACGTCGCTCACCATCCGTTTTTCTTTAAGTTCTTCAAGCGTATCAAGTACCGTTGCTTCATCTAGCGCCATTACAGGTTCACGACTTGATTTTTGATTGCATGCTGTCGTCAACAGATTAAGCGTTAAAGGGTATTGATCTGGAGTAGTAATTTCTTTCTCAAGTAAGCAACCAATTACTCGAGCCTGTTGTTCTGTTAACTGTATATCCATGATCATCCTATTCATCTTACTTAATGGCTTTCTGGCAAACATAAGATCTCGACACTTATCACTCGGAAAGCCATTGCTACAATACAGTGTCAAAATACTTTAAGAAGACTAGCACATTTATCTTTACCAGCAAGTAGTTAGCTAATCAAATGCGCAAATTATGACCGTGGACAAGTAAAAGTTAGTTTTCATTATGACTGACTAAAGAATGTGAGTATTCTGCTGTCACAAATTGGTTACGTCCATTATCTTTTGCCTGATATAATAAAGTATCAACTGCTTGATATAGATTTTCAACCAATTCCAACCCTGTGGGTACCCATGAAATTGCACCTTGACTCACGGTTAATTGATCACTAATTAATGAATGTTCATGAGGAATTGATAACGTCTGTATTGTATCTTTTAAACGCTGACACTCTTTAATTGCTTGTTTTTCATCACAATTACAAATTAATACGATAAATTCTTCACCGCCATAACGGCCACAAATTTCGCCAGCCCTATTAAATATTTTATTCAAACTCGATGATAACAATTTAAGGCACTTATCGCCTTCTATATGTCCTTGATAATCATTAAATAATTTAAAGAAATCAACATCAAGTAAGATAATTGTTAACGATAAATTATTACGACCATGCAACGCAATAAACTCTTTTAACTTTTGGTCAAGATAGCGACGATTAGCCAACTTAGTTAATGGATCTTCATTAGCCTGCTCTAACAATAATTTGTTTACTTTTTGTAATTGTACTGTGGTATGTTCAAGTCTCTGCCGCATAATAGCAATACGACTCATTGCTTGCATTTTTGCCGCTAAAATAATTGGATTAACTGGTTTAACTAAATAATCATCGCCACCAACATCAATAGCTTTAGCGATAATATTAGGGTCATTAAAACCACTTAAAAAGATAATAGGTACCCATTCTGGATACTGATGGCGGATTGTGTAAACTAATTCAATACCATTTCGTTCTGGCATTTCAATATCAACTAATAACAAATCAGGCTGAAATTCTGAGTAACAGTTTAACAACTCAGACGCTGATGATACTGACTTAACATGATGACCAAGGTTTGTTAAACATGCCGTTAAATATAATCGCTCACTGGCTACATCATCGGCAATTAAAATCCGCATCACTCCCATATTAAATCCTTTACGATAACAAGCATATAATATAAAACATATTGCATCGTTCGTGCCATATCTATCGATTCTTAAAAAAATTCGTTCGCAGCGTGATTACACCATGACTATCCACTAAAATAAATTTTATTATGTCATTTATAATCATATATTGACATTTATCAGTAGGAATATAGGATTCCTCCTATCAAAACACAATGCGTTAGGAAAAACTATGTCTGAAATTAATAACAACGAAGAGCAAATTATCGAAGAAGCAGTCTACACACTAGATGACTGTTCTCCAGAACTTCGCCAAGTCGTAAAATTTGAAGAAGTACCAGCAGAATTAATTGATATGCTTGTAAACGTTTATAAGGTCTCAGAGCCGACATCACGTGAAGCATGGAACGCATTACCTGCTAGCGCACAAAATGTTTTGGATAATTTTGAGCAGTTTCACTCTTTAGTTGCACTAAGCCAAAGTTATTCTGGTGTTGACTTTCTTGGTGAAATGCAAGATACAAAATTCCCAGAAGACATGAGTGCAGATGAGCAAGCTGAATACAAAGCATCAATGCTTGATAAAGTGTTGCTTAACTGTGTAAAAGACATGTGTAAGCAATTGAAAAAAGCTCGTCGTAATCCACCAATGAAACGTGAGTTTACTGAGATTTTTCAAAAATAACGATAAATAATAGTTATTACTTATATAAATAATACTTAAAGAAAGGACATTCTTGTTCTTTCTTTAATTTATAATTACTATTCATTAAACTTATACTTCCATTGTTAATGACTATAAATACAGTCTCAATCCACATCAATTATT